>DASWQD010000148.1:0-5417 GCA_036398255.1 Gemmatimonadaceae bacterium
AGCGCACACACCGCGCCGAGCAGGAGGAAGGAGATGTTCAGGGCGGGGCCCGCCCCGTAGCGCACGATCTCTCCCGACGGAAGCACCTCACCGGCCGCCGCCGTGCCGATCGACGAGAAAATTCCCGCGCCGATGACGGCCCCGATGGCGAGCATGACCAGATCACCTGCGCCGAGGGCACGCTTGAGCGTCTGCGTGCCCTCCCCTTCCGGGACCAGCTCGGCAATCGGCTTCCGCCAGAAGAGCGAGCGCACGCTAGGCCGCCGCGCGCGCGCGCAGCCGGCTCCGCGACCTCGAGGCGCATCTTGTAGAAGCTGCGGTACACGAAGAAGAGCGACGCCGCGAGGAAGAGGGCCGCCAGAACATGCGAGAACGTCGAGCCGCGCTGCGCCGTCAGTGAGACGGCCAGCTCCACCGCCAGCAGCCCGAACAGCGTCGTGAACTTGATGATCGGGTTGAGCGCGACCGAGGACGTGTCCTTGAACGGATCGCCGACGGTGTCGCCGACCACGGTTGCGGCATGCAGTTCCGTTCCTTTCTGCTTGAGCTCGACCTCGACGATCTTCTTCGCGTTGTCCCACGCGCCGCCGGCGTTGGCCATGAAGATGGCCTGGTAGAGACCGAACAGCGCGATCGAGATAAGGTATCCGATGAAGAAGTACGGCTCGACGAATGCAAACGCGAGTGTCGAGAAGAAAACCGTCAGGAAGATGTTGAACATTCCCTTCTGCGCGTACTTGGTGCAGATCTCGACGACCTTCTTCGAATCCTCGATGGATGCTGCGGCCGCGCTCTCGAGATTCATGTTGGCCTTGATGAATTCGACTGCGCGATAGGCTCCGGTCGTAACCGCCTGCGTCGAGGCACCGACGAACCAGTGAATCACCGCGCCGCCCGTGATCAGCCCGAGCAGGAACGGGGGATGGAGCAGAGACAGGTTTCCGAGGTACTGCGGCTGCAGGCCGTGAGTGAGCGAGACGATGATCGAGAAGATAAGAGTCGTCGCTCCGACCACTGCCGTTCCGATGAGCACCGGCTTTGCGGTCGCCTTGAAGGTATTTCCAGCGCCGTCATTCTCCTCGAGCAGGTGCTTGGCGCGCTCGAAGCTTGGCGTGAACCCATAGTCGCGCTGGATCTCCTGGGCGATTCCGGGGATCTGCTCGATGGTCGAGAGCTCGAATACCGATTGAGCGTTATCCGTCACCGGGCCGTAGGAATCGACCGCGATGGTGACCGGGCCCATTCCAAGGAATCCGAAAGCCACGAGACCGAATGCAAACACGGCCGGGCCGATCATGAGCGCCGCAAGACCGAGCGTGCTGACCCCGTACGCGATCGCCATGAGAAGCATGATCGCCATGCCGAGCCAGTAGGCGCTGAAGTTTCCGGCAACGAGTCCGGAAAGGATGTTGAGCGACGCTCCGCCTTCGCGTGACGAGGTGACCACTTCCTTGACGTGAGTGGATTCGACCGACGTGAAGATCTTCACCAGCTCGGGGATGATCGCCCCCGCGAGAGTTCCGCAGGTGATTACCGTCGAGAGCTTCCACCAGAGTGAGCCGTCACCCAGGTCGGGGATCAGGAACCAGGAGACCGCGTAAGTCAGCACGACAGATACGATGGACGTGAGCCAGACGAGCGACGTCAGCGGTGCCTCGTAGTTCATCTTGTCGGCATTGAGGTAGCGCGCCTTCGCCATCGCCTCGTTGATCAGATACGACATGCCGCTTGCGATGACCATCATGATGCGCATCGCGAAGATCCACACGAGGAGCTGTACCTGCGTGGTGGGCTCGCGCACCGCGAGAAGAATGAACGAGATGAGCGCGACGCCCGTCACGCCGTACGTCTCGAATCCATCGGCACTCGGGCCAACCGAGTCACCGGCGTTGTCACCGGTGCAATCGGCGATTACGCCGGGGTTGCGTGCATCGTCTTCCTTGACGTTGAAGACGATCTTCATCAGGTCGGCGCCGATGTCGGCGATCTTGGTGAAGATTCCGCCGGCGATGCGAAGAGCTGCAGCGCCGAGCGATTCACCGATTGCGAATCCGATGAAGCACGGCCCGGCGTAGTCACCGGGGATGAAGAGAAGAATGAGAAGCATCAGGAACAGCTCCACCGAGATCAGGAGCATGCCGATGCTCATTCCCGCCTTGAGCGGAATGGAGTAGCACGGGTACGGCTTTCCCTTGAGCGATGCGAACGCCGCACGCGAGTTGGCGAACGTGTTGACGCGGATTCCGAACCACGCGACGCCGTAGCTGCCCGCGATACCGATCAGGCTGAAGAGCAGAATGATCGCAACCTTCACCGGCTCGAAAGCGAGCAGGAACCCGAAGTACAGCAGGATTATCAGGCCGATGAAGATCTCGAGAATCAGGATGAACTTGCCCTGCGTGATGAGATACGTCTTGCAGGTCTCGTAGATCAGCTCGGAGATGGCGAGCATCGACTTGTGCACCGGCATCCGCTTCAGCTGCCCGTAGATGACGAGTCCGAAGAGAAGGCCTGCCGCGCAGACGATGAGGCCGAGCATCAGCAGCGTCGTTCCGGACATTCCCTGGAACGAAACAGAGCCGAGATCGGGAACCACCAGATTGGCTTCGCCGCCTGGTCGGTGCTCGATCTGAAGCGAAGGGCCTTCGGCAGCCGGTGCTTCCTGCGCGAATGCGAGTGGCGCGGCGATCGCGCCTCCCAGGATGAGCGCAAGGGCAGCGAAGGCCAGCGGCATCACACGACGGAACAACGGGTGCATCCAGACTTTCATTGCATACTCCTCAAGGGTAATCGGCGCCCGCCGGCACGGCAGGCGCTCACTTGCGAACTGATCGGTGCTGCGGTTGAAACTGTGCGGAAGATCCGCGAGCGGCGCTTATGACTGCGGTTCAGCCTTGCGCCAGAGGTAAAACACAGGGATGCCAAGCGCGACGAGGACGAGGCCCGATATTGCCTGGGCGCGTGTCTTGTCCGCGATCAGCAGAACAACGGCGACCGTGAGTGCCAGCACGATGTACAGCGCAGGCAGCACCGGATATCCGATTGCGCGATACGGCCGCTCGGCATCCGGTTTCTTCGACCGCAGGATGAAAAGTCCAACTGTCGTGAGAGCATAAAAGATAAGCGCCGCAAAGATGACATAGTCGAGCAGCTGTCCGTAGGTACCGGTCAGGCAAAGCAGGCTTGTCCATATCGCCTGCACTATCAGTGCGAGCGCGGGAACATGGTTCTTGTTGAGCTGGCCGGCGCGCTTGAAGAACAGCCGGTCTTTAGCCATCGCATAGTAGACGCGAGCACCCGAAAGAATGAGACCATTGTTGCAGCCGAACGTAGAGATGAGAATCGCCGAAGCCATGATCGTGCCGCCGATTGCGCCGAAGATCATCTCCGCAGCAGCGCTGCCGACGCGATCCTGCGTGGCGAACTGGATTCCACGCCCTATTACCGTTGCCGCTTCCTTCGTTCCTTCGAGAGGCAGAATGTTCAGGTAGGCGACGTTGGCCAGGATGTACAGTGTGCTGACGAGTCCCGTGCCCATGAGAAGAGCGAGCGGAAGGTTCCGCTGCGGATTCTTCACCTCGGCAGCGGCGAACGTGACGTTGTTCCATGCATCGCTCGAGAAAAGCGAGCCGACGAGCGACGCCCCGAACGCGATCATGAACGCCGAAGTGACGTCCACGCTGCCGACGAAATTTCCGGCGCTGAAGTTCGCCGCTATCGCGTCGGCGTTGCGCCCGATCGTGAGACCAAGAAGAATGAGTAATGCGAGTGCGCCCGTCTTGATGATCGTCAGGGACGTCTGAACGAGCTTCCCTTCCCGCACTCCGCGCAGGTTGATCCACGTCAGGATCCAGACCGTTACGAGCGCGATGAGCCGCTGCGGAGTGAGACCTACTTCGATCAGCCCGCCGGGCGTGGAAACATCGAATTGCGGAAACCACTCGAATCGGTCAGGCGTGATTGCCGGCCACAAGACTCCGAGGAAGCGGCCGAAAGCAACTGCAACCGCCGCGATTGTGCCGGTCTGAATGACGATGAAGAGTGTCCATCCATACAGAAAACCCATGAGCGGGCCCATGGATTCTCGAAGGAAAACGTATTGGCCGCCGGCGCGTGGATACATCGCCGCGAGCTCACCGTAGGCCAGAGCGCCGAGCATGGTGATCACACCGGCGACGATCCAGGCAAGCATCAGCCAGAGCGGCGATCCGACGGTTCTGGAGATGTCGGCTGAGACGATGAAAATGCCGGAGCCGATCATGGATCCGGCGACGAGCATCGTCGCGTCAGTCAGTGTCAGGGCTTTGACAAAGCCGCCGGATGACGCCTGCGCGTCACCGGTCTCGGGCATGCTGCTCATTTACGATCTCCGCGGAGGGATTGAACGGGCAGCGACAGCCCGGCACTAGGCGCGGGGAATCTACTATAGAGGGGCCAATCTTGCCAACTGCTGCGGATTGAGGATCAAAGGCCACTTCGGACTTCGGATCAACTGCGGGATGCGGATAGCCTGCGGATGAGACGGAACCGCCGGAACGGAGGACCACTGCCGAGCGTTGAGGATCATCGAGGATCCGCAGTTATCCGGCGGTCCTCACTCTATCCGCATCCCGCAGTTAGTCCGAAGTCCGAAGTGGGTGTTGATCCTCTTTCCGCACACCGGATTTAGAAGATGAATTGGATGTCGACAGTATCCCGCACGGGTGTTCCGTCGGGGCGGACTCCCGGCCGAAATCGAAGCGCCAGGAGAACATCGCGCAGCTTCCTGTTGTAGCCTCCATCGGGCGAAGGATTGAAGCCGAGCAGCTTCGCTGCGCCCTTTTCGTCGACATCGAAGTAAGCGACGAGGTGGTAACCCTTCAGTGACGGCGGTGCCGGGAGTGGAGGGAGGAAAAATTGAGTCGGAGTAGGAGGGTAATTCGTGCCGGGCCCACCTCCGGTTCCCGGACCGACGGCGCTGCCGGTTCCCGTACCAATTCCGGAACCGATTCCCCCGCCTGAACCTGGTCCAGCACCGCCGGGACCGGCGCCACCAGTTCCTGTCCCCGTTCCCTGCACCGCAGTACCAGTGGCAGGCGCAGCGGGAGCGACCGGCTGGAGAAGCGGTTTCGGCTCAGGAGTGGGTGTCGGTTTGGGCGGCGCGATGACCGGTGTCGGAGGTGGCGCGACGAGCGCTGCGGCGTCGGGCGCCGGTGTTCGAAGCTCGATGTACTGAAGTCGTTCACCCGCTGCTCTATCTCCCGATCCCGAGCTGCCTCCGCCCCCGCCCGCCGGACCCGGCCCGCCGCCTCCGATTGTCGGCTCTCCCTTGAAGCTATTCTGTGCCGCAGGGTACAATACCAGAATCAGGATGAGCGCATGCGCAAAGAGAGAGGCGGCGGTTCCCTTCCACCGGCCCTCTCTCTTGCTCGGGACTC
>DASWQD010000149.1:0-6184 GCA_036398255.1 Gemmatimonadaceae bacterium
GTCCTTAACCCTCGCAGATCCTCAATCCTGGGTCCGCAATCGCTCTTCAACGAGCAAGCGGATCAAGCTGACCAACCACAGGGAGTGCTTCCTGTTGCGGGGTGAGGGAGCCGCGCCGTACTATGTCACCCTGGATTTCAATGTCGCATAGCTCCATCCCTTTCCGGGAGGAATCGCCCGAGTGACCGCGAAGGGGACGCCTCCGGCTGGCACCGTCCGCCTCGATCAGATCGGCGACCGTTACATGGTCGAACGAGAGATCGGCCGCGGGGGAATGGCCACGGTCTATCTCTGCAGCGATTCACGCGATGGCGGGAAGGTCGCCGTCAAGGTCTTGAGACCCGAGCTCGGAAGCGCGGTAGTAGTAGAGCGCTTTCTGCGCGAGATCGCGTTTGCCTCGGAGCTCGATCATCCCCAGATCCCGAAGGTCCTCGACTCCGGCGTGGTAGGCGATCTCCCCTACTATGTGATGAACTTCATCGAGGGCGAGTCGCTCCGCGCCCGTCTGGATCGCGAGCGGCAGCTTCCGATCGAGGAAGCGATTCGCATCACGCAGGAAGTAGTGAAGCCCACCGCATACGCTCACGCGCGCGGAATCGTTCATCGCGACCTAAAGCCGGGCAACATCCTGCTCTCGAAGGACACAGTGTACGTGCTCGACTTCGGTGTGGCGCGCGCGATCATGGCGTCTGCGGACGAAAGCCTGACCTCGACGGGCGTTGCAGTCGGTACGCCTGCCTACATGAGCCCGGAGCAGGCGCTCGCCGACCACCACGTCGATACACGCAGCGATATCTATTCGCTCGGCTGCGTGGTGTACGAGATGGTAGCGGGGATTCCGCCGTTCGTGGGCGCAACCGCTCAGGCTGTCATGTCCCGGAGGTTCATCGCTCCGCCGCCGCCGCTGCACGAAGCGCGCGAGTCAGTTCCCGTCGCGGTCGAGGCAGCGGTGATGAGGGCACTCGCAAGAAGCCCGGCGGACAGGTGGCAGAACGTTGAAAAACTCGGCGAAGCACTGGCGGGCGGCATGCAGTCGCCGAGCTCGCACGCAGAACAAGCCGTGTTGAATCGAAAGCGGCGGCTCTACGCGCGCGCCCTGGTCGCAGTCGTCGTAGTTGCATTGAGTGGCGGTGCAGCAGCAGTCTGGAGAAGCTCCTCGCGGGACTACCTCTCGTCAGGGCGCCGGGCTTTTGAACGGTGGGATTTCGCCGGCGCCGAGGTGGAGTTCGCGAAGGCTGTTTCGCGCAACAAGGACGACCCGGCGGCAAATCTCTGGATGGGCCAGGCACTCGCGCTCCGCGGAGCGCCTCGGCCACTGTGGACTCCGTACATACTTCGGGCTGGAGATGGACGTTTGCGCCTTTCCGCGTCAGAGCGACTGCGCGCTGATGCACTTGCCGCTTCCCTGGACGAGGCGAGCGCCACGCGGTGCGATCAGCTGCGGAGACTCAGCTTGCGTCCGGAAATGAATTCTCCGGGCGATCATTCGGCGGCGATCTATCTGGCGGATTGTCTGCGCGCTGACCGGCACGTCATCCCCGACCCGAAAAGTCCGTCGAGGTTCAGCTTCGCATCGAGTTTTCACGAGGCGGCACAGCTATACGAGGGAATCATCGCGCGAAATTCGGGCAACGGTGCTGTTTACCGCACTTTGATGCCCCGCCTCGAGCAGGTGCTGTCGACAAACAGAACCCGACTCAGAGGAGGCACGCTCGCCGGTTCCGTGGAAAGAAACTTCGCGGCGACCCCTGACCTGATTGCAGACACGCTGGCGTATGTCCCCTTTCCAGTTGTCGGTACGAGTGGCCCCTCACGGGCCGAGCCGGAGCGAATCGACCGGGTCATATCCAGGAATCGCGAAAAGCTGAAGGCTCTTGCCACCGACTGGACGCGCGCGGATCCGAACAATCCCGATGCGCAGGAAACCCTCGCTCGAATTCTCGAGGCGGGCGGACAGCTGGACGGGCCGACTGCCTCCGCGCTCGCAAGTCTCACCCTCGCGCGAGCAGCAGCGCTGCGGAGCACAACACGCGACGATGCGGCATTACGCCGAATACGCCTGGCAAGCGCGCAAGTTCGCGTTCTTCTAAAGCTCGGCCGCTTTGCCGAGGCTGCGGCAGTCGCCGACAGCGCTCTCGCCGTCAACGCATCGGTTCGCGAAGACAGCGTGCAGGTCGAGATCGACGCGTTGCGCACAGGGCTGCTCGCGCTGACTGGACGATTCCAGGAAGCGATTGCGATCGACCTCAAGGGAGCTGCTGATCTCGAGGTTCGGCTGCCGTCCGGCGAATTGCGGAAACTCACCGCCGAGCTTGCTGAAGATGTGCAGCGACTAAGAGATTACGCGGCGTTCGGAACCCCACGGGACAGCATCCTCGCGGTCCATGAGCGTCTGTCGAGGAATCTCGAGGCATTCGTTCCTGCTGCGGAGCTTGCGGCGTTGCGTGACGCAATCCTGGTGCAGCCGATGAGTCTCGCCGTCGATGCCGCAGGAACAGGTCCTCTCGCCGGACTGCGTACACAGTCCGGCGGCTTTCCTGCGGCGGTAGCCGCTATACACCGCGGCGACCGTCGAACGGCACAGCGGATTGCAGACTCAATCGCCGTCGTGCGATCTGCGAGCGCGCCCGGCGAGATTACGATGGATGCGGTTTTTCAGGAGGCGTGGCTGTGGAACGCTCTGGGAAATCCCGCACGAGCGGCAACCTCGCTCGACCGGGCGCTTCGCGGCCTGTCGCGTTCATCTCCAAGCTTGCTTCGCGGCGCGACGCTCGCTCCTGTTTTCGTACGCGTGATGATCATGCGGTCCAACCTGGCGCGGTCTGGAGGAGATTCGGTGACCGCCAGGCGATGGAGCGAAGCGGCTTCGGCATTGTGGAATCGCGGCGACCCCGCAGCCAGGGAGAAGCTCCCGCAATTGCGCTCAGGGCCGCAATAGCAGCATCATCTTCCCTTCAACAGAACGTCAACCCGGGAGGTATCGTGTCGGAAGCGCAGAGCAGGATGCTTCGAAAGCATGCGGCGGTAGTCGTCGGAATTCTGGTGGTTGCGTGCACGAAACCTGATTCGGGCTCTGTCGGGAAGGCATCGGACACAACGGCTCCCGGCGAAGTTGGAATACTCGCCGCCAAGTACCTCGTCGGCCCTCCCGGTATGGATGAGGCAGCAACCAAGGAGTACATCGAGGACGACATCGACTTCGGCGGAAAAACAAAAGCAGACAGCGCTTACACGGGCCCGTTCGACTGCGCTTCATGCGAGCGATCCCCGGTGACGCTGACGATCGTGCCCGAAGAAAAGTCGTACAAGGTAGACTGGAATTACGCGTTCAGGAACAGCAAGAGGCGCGGCTACATCGTCGCGAAGATCTACAACGATGACAACGTCGAGTTCAAGCCGCTTCAGATTCCACCAGGCGATTCGATCTACATGTGGGTCGGTCCGATCAGCGCTGACGGCGTCAATCGTGCCGCGGCGTTTTACAAGATCGCGAGCGACGGGAAAGTGATCGCCGGGCCATTGATGGCCAAGCACACTGTGCTCTATTGTGACAATCCGAAGTGGGAGGATCGCACGCACGCCGCTGCGAAGGCCGAGCACGCGGATGATGGGCCGTGCTACGAGTCGAAGTATCCTGGCGCACCAGTTCCGGCGGCGGCGAAAAAGGTGGCTTACACTACCGTCGCCATGACCCACGCCATGTTCGCTCCGAGTGGAGCGTGGCTCAGCTGCGTGTACGGATGCTGCGAAGTAGGTGCGCTCGATCAATTAGAGCAGGGTCCATGATCCACCTGTGATGCATGAGGCGAACGCGTTGTGAACTGCCCCACCCGCGAAGAGTCAATCTCCGGGGTGGGGCGTCTGCTCAACAAACGGTGCCGACGGCCCCACTTGATTCCTGTTCGCCGTGTTTCTTTTTGCCCGAGGCCGGGCGATCAGGTGTGAGCGACTTTCTTGCCTGGTCGGCGATTTTCTGAACCAATTCCTCGAAACTTGCCTCCGGGAGATTGCTGCACACTTCCCGGAGCCGGGCCCTTATTTCCTCCTTTAGTTGGGCCGTCCGATCATCCTCGGGCATCGTTGAGAAACCCTCCAGAGGTATTCTCGGTGTTTGCATGACGGTGGATAATTGGACGTTCGCCTTACTTCGGCGAGAAACAATTCGCCGGAGATTACGCCACCATAGGGAGATAGCCTTATCAGTATGTTATCCTTGGTGGGATGCAGGACTGCTGGGGACAATATCCGCTGATCGGAACCAGGTGATGCAAGGTGCTTAGAAGGTCGATGCGAGTTTGTGAAGAGTGCGGCACTGAGCGCCGCATAACCCTCCTTGAACAGGCAGTGAAGACTCACGATGGCCAGATGGTGATCGGGCTTTTGGGGGAGGGAAGATGTTTGTGTCCTTCCTACGCGCTGGACGCGCTCGATCTGGAGGCTCTCGACGATACGCGACGGCAGGCCGAGGACGACGTCGAAAGCGATGCAATCGAGGAGCAGGACTCCGCTACGTAATCGCGGGGAATCCGTTCAGCGGTTCGCGAGGAGCACGCCCGCCGCGCCCACCACCGCGACAAGCAGTGCGCCCGGGACGGCAAATCGGAGCCAGCGGCCGTACGACACTTTGGCTGCCAGCATCATTGCCAATAGCGCGCCGTTGGTCGGCGTGATGATATCCATCAGACCGGCGCCGGTCTGATAAGCAATCACCGCCGAGTCGCGCGAGATGCCAAGCAGATCCGAAAGCGGCGCCATGATCGGCATCGTAAGAACTGCGTGTCCGCTCACCGACGGGACGGGAACGTGAATCAGGGCGTGAACGGGAATCATGAGCAGGGACGCTATCGCCCCTGACGTGTGCGCCAACGGTGTGGCAAGTCCATGAACAATCGAGTCGATGACGAGCCCGTCGGTAAGAACGACGCTGATTGCACGCGCTACACCGACAAACAGTGCGGCAGCGAGCATTCCCTCCATGCCTTTGAGGAATGCGGACGCGGTACCGGACATGCCCAGTCCCGCAACAAGCCCGATGGCGAATCCTGAAACGAGAAACAATGCCGACAGCTCATTGAAGCCCCAGTCGAATCGCATCACGCCGATCACGTATGGAATGAAAGGCAGGAGGGCGATCGCGAGAAGCAGCCCGTCACGAGCGGTGGCGCGCGCAGGTAGTGACGCGCGCGATTCGACCTCGTCGGATCGGATGTCGTCCTTCGCGATCATCAACAAGGTCCAGACTATCCACACAGCCGTTGCTGCTCCCAACAGCGCGAAGCGCAGCGCCGGCTGACTCATGGCCGGCATTTCCGCGAACCGCAACGCAATGCCGGTCTGGAAGGGATTGGTCGGCCCGAACGCTGAACCAACACCGGCCGCGCCGACACTCATTGCAAGGGCCGTCATTGCGCCAAATCCCAATCGCCGGCTTAGCACGAGCAGGGTCGGGATAAGCGCGATGATCTCCTCCTGCATGTTCTCGAGCGCGCCGAGCGTCGCGAAGACAAGACTCACGAGGACGACGATCACTCGCGGTCGAGTCGAGCGTCCGACCAGCGCACCAACCAGACGTCCAAGTGCTCCCGTTGCATCGAGCAGCGCGAACGCGCCGCCGACGAACAGCACAACGAGGATTACATCAGCGCCGGCGACGACTCCTCGCGGTACCGACATGACGGCCATCAGAGGGCCTACTGGTTTTGCAGGCACGCTATGGTAGGTGCCACCGACGACTACCTGACGACCTGAAGCCTCATCGGTCCGCCGATCGTAGCTGCCCGCCGGAATGACCCATGTTAGAAGCGCTGCGACGGCGACACCGCCCAGCAGAAGAACCAGCGGATGAGGAAGTCGGAATTGCATCGAAGTCCCAGTGAGGTCGCGTCATAACAAGAAAACCCTGCTCACAGTCATAGCTGCAAGCAGGGCTTAATCTGTCGAATATGGGCCATCGAGGAGTTGAACCTCGGACCTCACGCTTATCAGGCGTGCGCTCTAACCACCTGAGCTAATGGCCCCGCGTTTCGTCGAAAGCTATCGGGCCTAAAACAGTATTCCAAGTGTCACTGGATACAGTCTCGCAGACTTTTTTCCATTGACCCCGGTGTTCGGATCCGGCAGCGCGCGATACAGGTTCAGCCACTTCGCCTCGACGAAAGCATGGATGCCCGGCAGGTAAAGTCCG
>DASWQD010000150.1:0-8349 GCA_036398255.1 Gemmatimonadaceae bacterium
GATTGCAAGATTGCATTTTGTTATCGGTTATCAGTGCTCTGCCGCACACATGACACATCTCAGGGTCAAGGGATGTGTCACCTGTGCGACAGGGCACTCCCCCTAGTCAATGCCCCGTGCGCTCGATCGTTATACCTGAAAAGTTCTCCGTAGTCAGATCGACGACAGGAAGCGCCCGAAGATATGACGTGAGCATCCAGATCTGATCGTTGGAAATCCGGCCGCCCCACGACGGCATCCCCTCCGGTCTCCCCTGATAGATCGACTCGAACACCGCTCCCGCGGAACCACCGAAATGCCATCGTCCATCCTGGAGACTCGGCGCCATCGCCCCTGCGCCTTCGGCACCGTGACAATCCACGCAGTTGTACGCCACGAAGAGCTGCTTGCCAGTCTCGATCGCCTGCTTGTTTCCCTCGAGCGGATTCCGCAGCACAAGTGGCTGGCCGCTCATCGGAAAGCCGGCGACGATGTTCTCCTCATGCGAGACGAGCCGCAGACTGTCGCCGCCATCGGTATATCGTGGCGGCGCCTGCGCGACTGAATCCAGGCAGCCGCTCATGAAGCATGTCGCGACTGCAGCCGCAATGACGCCAATCGTAGATCTCATGGGCACCTCGTGCATCACAGCGAGAATACGAACAGGTAGCCGCCCCAGCTTGTCCATCGCGCGAGATCCGGGAGCGTCGTCCCTCTCTGCCTCACGTCATACGGCAGGTTGGCTGCCACGTCTCCCGCAATGAGAAGTCCCATGTCACCGCCGATGCCCGCGTAGATGGCGACGTACTGCTTTCCGTCGGGACCAGTGTAAGTCACCGGATTGCCGACCACTCCCGATCCCACCTTGAACTGCCAAACCACCTTTCCGGTGCGCGCATCGACTGCCTTGAACCACCCGTCGAGCGTCCCGTAGAACACGACTCCGCCTGCCGTCACGAGCGCGCCGCCCCACACGGGATACGGCTCCCTGATTCCCCACACCTTCTCTCCCGTCGTCGCATCCCACGCCATGAACTCGCCGCGATATCCACCGGGCCCACCATATTCCGGTGCTGAAGCGCCGATGAACGGAGTGCCCGCGATGTAAGTCACGCGCCGCGATTCGAAATCCATGCAGAGATTGTTGGTCGGGACGTAGAACAATCCCGTCTGCGGCGAGAACGCAGCAGGCTGCTGATTCTTTCCGCCCTCGAGACTGGGGCAGATGTTCTTCACCAGCTTTCCTTCGGCGGTCATCTTCTCCGGCAGCATCTTCGGCCTGCCCGTCGCCATGTCGATTCCATTCGACCAGTTCATCGGCACGAACGGCGCGGCGAGAAGTATCTCACCGGTTGCGCGATCGATCGTGTACTGGAATCCGTTGCGATCGAAGTGGACCATCACTTTTCGCGTTCTTCCGTTGATGGGAAGATCGACGAGAATGTTCTCGTTCACCGCGTCGTAGTCCCACAGGTCGTGCGGGGAGGTCTGGAGCGCCCACACCATCTCCCCCGTGTCCGCATCGCGCGCGAGAATCGCTGCTGTCCACTTGTTGTCGCCAAGGCGCTGGTCCTGATTCCATGGTCCGGGGTTGCTCGTGCCGTGATACACGAGATTCAGCTCGGGGTCGTACGAGAGCCATCCCCATACCGCGCCGCCGCCGGTTTTCCACGTATCACCCGGCCATGTGGTGGCGCCAAGGTCCCTGCCTTTGTCGTGGGCGTAGAATGGCTTGAACCTCGGGCCGACCTTCACATCCGCATCGGGCCCGATGTTGTACGCCCGCCATACTTCCTTTCCCGTCGCAACGTCGAGCGCCGCAATCCATCCGCGGATGCCCATCTCTCCGCCGCTCGAGCCGACGAGGACTTTGTTCTTCACGACGATCGGGGCCATCGTCATCGTCTCGCCGCGCGAGAGATTGCCCATTCGCGTTCGCCACACCTGGCGTCCCGTCTTCGCGTCAACGGCTACCGTGTGACCATCGAGTAGGTTGTAGAAGATCTTTCCGTCGGCGTACGCCGCTCCGCGATTGACGACATCGCAGCATGCGAGACCCACGGCCTTCTGCGAATTGTCCGGCCGGTACTTCCATCTCATGGGCTGGCCCGGCTGCGACAGGTCGAGCGCATACGCCACATTCGGATACGGCGTGACGATGTACATCGTGTTGTCGATCACGAGCGGCTGTCCTTCGTGACCGCGCAGCACTCCCGTCGAGAAAGCCCACGACACTTTCAGGCTGGCCGCGTTGGCGGGAGTGATCGTGGAGAGCTCGCTGTATCGGGAATTCGAGTAGTCGCCGGCCGGCATGTGCCACTCGCCGGCGGGGCCCGCGTGAGGGAACGCGATCCTGGTTCCGGCAACAGTGCGCCCTGCGGCAGGGGCGGCGGCTTGCGCCGAGTCGGCTGCCTGCTTGTCCCCCTTGACGCAGGCGACAGCCGCAAACGCAGTCGCGACAGCCAACCCCGTTCTCACCGTCATTTTGGAATCAGGTAGTCCTGGGCCGCGATTACCTGCCATTTGCCGTCCCGGTAGAGCCACGTGTCAGTGTAGCGGTACCGGTTCTCGAACGGTTCGCCCTTCTTGTTCTTTCCGCGCGTGATGAGGATGCCCGTGACGACCGCGACGGGATGATAATCGTAGAACTTCATCTCCTCGTTGCCTGCCCACTCGACCTTGTCTCCGTTGACGACGGCGTCGATCAGCTCGCGCTGATTCATCACGACGTTGTCCTCGGTATAGACGAGTCCCGGTGCGGTGATTCTCTTGAAGGCCGCGGTATCGACCTTGACGAGTGCTCGCGTCCACTCCTCTTCGAGCGCAAAGACGGCTTTCTGGTTGGCGGAGGCCTGGGCTTGTTGAGCGTTCGTGAGTTGAGCGGCGCCGATCAACAGTGCCGCGACAGCATTGAGGGTGACGACCCGCCGCATGATTGATATCTCCCGGTTTCTGGCTTTGGAGAGCTTATCGCAGCTCCGCGACGTCCACCAGATGAACGCGCCTGACGAGAATCTTGCAATCGACATGTTGAGAGAACCGGTCCGCGGAGTATTCTTACGAACATGCCCACCCTCCAGCTTTCGGCGCTCCTTCTGGCGGCGGTGCTTCTCGCAGCTCCCGCGGAGGCACAGGTGCGTGATACAGCTGCCACGAAAGCCAGCGTTCTCGCTGCGGACCGGAATCTTGCGCAGGCCGTCGCTCGCAGTGGCGCGGAGGCTTTCATTCGGGCGCTCGAGCCGGGTGCGGCGGTGCTGATTCCCGATCAACCGGTTCTCAAGGGACCAGCTGGCTCCCGATCTGCTTTCCTCGCCCGCTACGGATCACCCTCGTCGTACAGCTGGGCCCCGACACACGCCGTTGCAAGCAGAGACGGCAGGCTCGCCTGTACGTTCGGCTATTCCAGCTTCACCAATTCGCGCGACACGGTTAGAGCTGTGCGTCGAGGCACGTATCTCACGTGCTGGCGGAGATACGCAGGAGGAGAGTGGCGGGTTGCGGGTACTCAGCGCGCCGACAGTCCGCCTGCTGCTCCGGCATTTGCCGACAGCAGCTGGCTTCCGGGCGGCCCGCACTCGGCGACGGTTTCCAAGGGCGTCCGGCCTCTTGCGGAATCGATCGAGGCGGACTCGCTCTTCGCGATGATGGGAGCGGAGCTTGCGGGCCCCGGCCCCGCGTTCGCGAAGTATGCGGCGGAGGACGCGCTGCTCGTCGGCGGTGAGGAATTCCCGCGCGGGCCTGAGGGAATGGCAGCGGCGTTCGCGACGTACTCTCCGGATCGTGTCATCACATGGCGCCCGATGCGCGGGTTCGGAGCGGGATCCGGCGGACTCGCTTTCACGGTCGGCCATTCCGTGAGCGGCCCGCGCCCCGGCAAGACCGGGCCATCAATTCCGCAGAAATACTTTTCGGTGTGGCGACAGGAGCCCGATGGCCGGTGGCTCTACATCTTCGACCTCGGATCTTCTCGCCCGCCAGAGTAGGTCTCAGGGTGAAGGGAAAAGGTTTTTTGAGACCGGTGAGACCGGTGAGAAACGCGGAACACCACTTTTTTGTGGTTTTTTAAAACCATAACAACGTTTTTCTGCTTTTCTCACCGGTCTCACCGGTCTCACAAACCCCTTTCCCTTGCCCGGGGAGATAGTAGCGTCTAGCTACTAATTGACCCTTCCCCGACGGGAAGTTTTTCGCGCGCGCTCTGCTCACTCAACAGCTTCGTGACGAATCGCTGCCCCTCTGTCACCCGCTCGATCTCGATCGCGATTGCATCGACTCCTGCCTCGAGTCTCTCGAGTCGCTGGTCGATTGCCGGTGATATCTGCACCGTCGTCTGAGTCGAACCTTTTCCGGCACGACGCCAGATGAACCGCGAAACCGCGATGGCGATTGGAAACAGCACGAATACGGTGAACCCACCAATGACCGCTGCGACGTTGTCAGGCATGTCTCCCCCGCGTTGAAAATCGCCCGTTGACGAGATGAGCCCGAGCGGCGCAGCCGACAGCTGCTTGCCTGTAGCTGCAATGTCGGACTCGAGTTGAACGATTCTCTTGTCGAGAACAGCGAGCCGCTGCTCCAGCCCGGCGCGGCCGGGACCCGGAGGGGACTGGTTGATCTCGTCGGCCAGCCTGCGCCGCCTCCCGACCGCGCTCGTGAGCTGATTCGACAGCTCCTCCCGCTGCGCGCGAATGTCCCGCACCGCCTGGCGACTCAGCGGAACGGTGAGAACCTGCGTCGCCCCGTCGGTGCCGGTGAACGTGACCGTCACCGGGACCGGCGCCGGGGGAGCCGGGGGCAGGTCCGGCGCGGGAGGCGTCGGAGGTGAGGTAGTCTGTGTTTCTTGCATGGTCTTCCCTACGGTGCTCTATAAGGTACGGTTACACCGTGCCTTCGACCACCGCTTGCCACCGTCAATGCCCTCACTCGACACTCTCACGACGCGACTGGATGCCTCCGGGCTCGCGTTCGCATTCGTCGTCTGCATCCTGCTTCCGCTGGCTGCGATCCGATCCGCTCGCCGCGCGCCGTCCGAAGTGGTCGACGCGCGGATGTCACGAAGGCTGAGAACTATCGTCATTCTCGTCGCGCTCGCGGCGATCGCGATGGTGGTGGCCGATCGCAACGACATCACCCTCTTTCCCCGGCACCAGCATGCCACATCCCATGTCACGCTCGGCGCTCTCGTCCTCCTCGCCATCCTCGCACTTACCGAGCTGCAGCTGCGCTCGTCGACGATTGAAGAAAGACGGAGACTGTGGGCACGGCAGCTCATTCCGGAGAACGCTCCGGGCAGGCTCGTTTGGCTGGTCTCGTCAGCGCTCGCCGGAGCTACGGAAGAGATCATCTTCCGCGGCGTGCTGTTCGCGCTTCTCGTGGCGCTGACCGGCAACATCACGATCGCCGCGGCTGTCAGCGCGGCTGCGTTCACGCTCGCGCACTACCGGCAGGGATGGAAGAACATGGGCTTCGTCGCCGCTATCGCGCTGCTCTTCCAGTGGCTCGTCATTGCAACCGCATCGCTCGTCCCGGCGATCGCGGTGCACGCTCTTTACAACATCGCGCGCGGCGTCCGTGCGTCGCGCGGATTCGTGAGCCCTAGGGGACGACCTCGCCTTCCTCCGGCATGATGATCCACAGGATGATGTAGACCAGTATGCCCGGGAACGCGACAGAAACCACCGAGAGTATCACGTAGAGTACGCGCGCCATCGTCGGGTCGAATCCGAAATATTTGGCCAGGCCGCCGATCACGCCGGCGATCATCTTGTTGGAGCGCGACCTTCTCAGTCTTCCATCACCGTCAGTCATTGCCTCTCCTTTGATTACGGCGCGTTCTCGTAAAACCGGACGGTAGTCTCGCGCTCCTGCGCGTAGCGCATCGCCCACGCGTCCTGGAACAGAATCAGCGGATTGCCCTTCACGTCGTAGAGCAGAGTCATTCCATGTCCGCGGGCAATCCGGAAGATGTCCTCTTCCGGTCCCACTACCCAGCGGGGATAACGTCCTGCGAACGCCTCCAGTTTGCAAGGCACTCCGTACTCGTTTTCCAGTCGGAACAGCATCACGTCGAACTGAAGCAGTCCCACTGCACCGACGATCGGCGTCGGGCTCGTGGTATCCGTCCCCGATGTGAAGAACACCTGGGCAGCACCTTCCTCCGTGAGCTGCCTGAGCCCCGTGTCGAGCTGCTTTCGCCTCATCGGGTCCTTCACGAGAATGCGCGCGAAATGCTCCGGCGCAAATCGGGGAATCCCCTGAAACTCGAGGTCCCCATTTCCCGACAGCGTGTCGCCGATCCGGAGATTGCCTCGATCCATCACACCTACGACGTCGCCTGGCCACGCGGTTTCAATTGCGGTTCGCTCGCGCGCCATGAACTGCTGCGGCGCGGACAACCGCAGCGCCTTCCCCGTTCGCACCTGCTTCACCTGCATGCCCGCTTCGAATATTCCCGAGCATACACGCACGAAGGCGACGCGATCACGATGCTTGGGATCCATGTTCGCCTGGATCTTGAAAACGAACCCGGTAAAGTGCGGATCACCCGGATTCACGATGCCGAGCGTGGACTCCCTCGGCAGCGGCGCGGGAGCGAGATCGAGGAATTCCTTGAGGAAAGGCTCGAGTCCGAAGTTGGTGAGCGCGCTGCCGAAAAAAACCGGCGACAGCTCGCCGGCGAGAAGCTCAGCGTGATCGAACGGATGACCCGCCTCGTCGAGAAGCGAAATGTCGTGAACGAGCTGCTCGTGCGCATCGCGTCCGAGCATTTCCCGCAGCTCGGCGGATTCGAGCGAGCCGACCTTCACCTCTGCGCGCGTCGCGCCGTGCTCTTCATCGCGGCTAAAGAGATGAATCAGCTGGCGGCGCCTGTCGTACACTCCGACGAACACTCCCTCACGAAAGATCGGCCACGTGACGGGATGACACTTGATCCCCAGATCCGCCTCGACGTCACTCACCAGCTTCAGCGGATCCTCGCCCGCGCGATCGCACTTGTTGACGAACGTGAAGATTGGAATTCGCCGCTTCTTGCAGACGTCGAACAGCTGGCGCGTCCTTTCTTCGACTCCTCGCCTGTTGTCGAGCAGCATCACGGCCGAGTCGGCGGCGACGAGGGTGCGATAGGTGTCTTCGGAGAAGTCTTCGTGGCCGGGGGTGTCGAGGAGATTGACGTGAAATCCGTCGTACTCGAACTGCATCACGCTCGACGTGACGGAGATTCCGCGCTCCTGCTCGAGCTTCATCCAGTCCGAGGTCGCGTGGCGCGCGGCACGGCGGGCCTTCACCGACCCGGCAAGGTGAATCGCGCCACCGTAGAGGAGGAGCTTCTCCGTGAGGGTCGTCTTCCCCGCATCAGGGTGGCTGATGATGGCGAATGTCCGGCGACGGCCTATTTCGTTTTCGTTCACACGAACAACATAATGACGTGCTCCCTGCTGGCAGCAGATCGCAGTCGGCTTTGGCTGGCAGCCGAAGGCCGATGGCAGAAAGCACGCGTTTGTGCCACTTTATTTTGCCCTCAGAAGGATCAGGACTGTGACGCCATCCGTTACGATCCGCGCATCGATACTGGTCTTCGCGCTCGTCTCCACGGGCGCAGCGTACGAGCGTGCCCTGCCGCCGACAGTGATTCCGAACGACAACACTTCGCCGGCCGGAGTCGTCTCGAGTGACACACTCCGCGTCAGCCTCGTCGTGAAGCTGGCGCGATGGTATCCCGAAGCTGATGACGGCCTCTTCGTCGATGTGCCTGCATTTGCCGAGGAAGGAAAGTCACCGAGCATCCCCGGTCCTCTGATTCGTGTGCGCGAGGGAACGACGGTCGTCGCGACTGTCGCAAATGAGCTGTCCGACTCCACGATCTGGATTCACGGCCTCGCCACGCGACCTGCGCAAGACGACAGCACAGCGGTAAAGCCGGGCGCACGCCGCACGTTCACGTTCAAGTCGGGTCAGCCAGGAACGTATTTCTACTATGCGACTGCGGGAGTGATCGATCGAAAGCAGGGCGAGAGGGAACAGCTGGCCGGCGCGCTCGTCGTCGATCCGGCGAAAGGCAGCCCCGAGGACCGCATCCTGATGATCAACATCTGGAGCCGGCCGCGCGGTTCAGCGGAGAATGATCAGGCGGTGGCCATCAACGGCAAGTCATGGCCGTTTACCGAGCGGTTCACGGTGAACCTTGGCGACAGTCTTCGGTGGCGGGTGATAAATGCGTCGATCCGCGGGCACCCGATGCATCTGCACGGTTTTTACTTCCACGTCAATTCGCGCGGAAGTCTTCTCGCCGACACTGCGCTCGGTCTCGACCGGCGCGAGTTCGTCGTCACCAGGCACATGACTGCGCGCACGACCATGGGCATCGCGTGG
>DASWQD010000151.1:0-6237 GCA_036398255.1 Gemmatimonadaceae bacterium
GCCCGCCGAACAATCCCGGCTGCTGTCCTGTCGTGACAGCGATTCCCGAGGATGCCGATCGTTCGAGCCTCTCTCGCGCGCGACCCTTCGCATCGAGCGCAGGCGCCAGCTTCGCTGCCCAATCCGGAGTGATCAGACCCGCGCGCGCCTGATCTGCTCGCTCCTTCCATTCTGCCGACGTGGAAGGCCGTCTCGCATACCATTGAGAATCCCCGCTCTCGATCGCCGTTCGCGCGAGCGACGAACCGGTGATCGGCGTGCTGATGACTCTCACGCTCATTGCTTCATCCCGAAGATGATCGCGCGGGGCGACTCGCTATCGAGCGGCCCGCCGTCATAGTTCCCGTAGCATGCGACGACCTTGAATCCGGCGGCGATCATCATCGCAGTCAGGTCAGCGGGATCGAAGAGGCGCACCCGCTCGGTGAATTCCTTTCCTGTTCCACGAACGCAGATGCGCTTGATGACGAACCTGCCATCATCGGAGATATCGCGGCGCTGTTCGACGACCTGCCCTCCGATCTCGCGCTCGTCGTATGGCACGAGATTGTTGCGGAGACGCGTCGTGTTCAGGAAATCGAGGGCGAATCCCCCGCCTTGAGCCGTCACGCGCGACACCTCACGAACGACGTGCTGGTGGCTCTCATCATCGGCGAAATATCCGAAGCTCGTGAACAGATTGACAACAAGGTTGAACGCTCCGTCACGGAAAGGGAGAATGCGCATGTCTCCCCTCACGAGCGCGGCTTCGACGCCTTCGCGATGTGCGAGTCTCAGAAGCACCTCGGAGAGGTCGAGCCCCGTCGTCCACCACCGCCGGCAGAGCACTTTCGAATGGCGCCCTGCACCGCATGCCAGATCCAGCACGCGCGCGACGTTCGCGTTTCCAATTGTCCGCTCGATCAGCGACACCACACGCTCGGCCTCCGCGGCATTGCGATGCGGATACAGCGCGATGTAATCCTCGCCGAACCAGCGCTCAAACCATTCTGACTTCACTTGTGGTACGGCTCACCGCGAACGATCGAGCCGGCGCGGTAAAGCTGCTCGGCGAGCACCAGCCGGGCGAGCTCGTGCGGAAGCGTCCACGGAGCGAGTGAGAGCTTCAAGGACGAACGAGAGAGAAGCTCATCCGAGAGCCCGTACGCGCCGCCGATCACGAACGCGACGTCGCGGGCGGCGTCCCGCTCCCGCTGCAGCCATTCGGAGAACAGTTCCGAGCTGAAGGTTTTCCCTCCCTCGCTGCATGCGACCATGCGCGCCCCTCCGGCGCTTTCCATAAGCCGCTCGCCTTCGCGCGAGCGCACGATTGCCGACGTGAGGCTTCCCGCGCGCTCCTCGCGCACTTCATGAACGTCGAGCGGCCAGTACCGCGCCGCCCGAGTTTCGTACTCCGCTATCGCTGCCGCCAGCGCCGCGTTTCGCGGCTTGCCGACGACGGCGACGATCACGCGCATCAGGCGTAGATGCCACGCAGGCGATGGACCGTGGCAACACGACTGATCGCGAGCATGTAGGCCGCAGTGCGCATGTTCACCTTGTGCTGCTTCGAGAGCGCGAGCACGTCGTTGAAGCTGTTGACCATGATATCCCGCAGGCGGTCGTTCACCAGCTGCTCAGTCCAGAAATATCCGCCCCGATCCTGCACCCACTCGAAGTACGACACCGTGACTCCGCCGGCATTCGCGAGGATGTCGGGAATGACGAAGACTCCATTCTCCTCGAGGATCGAGTCGGCGGCAGCGGTCGTCGGCCCGTTCGCTCCCTCGCAGATGATCCGCGCGCGAATCTGTCCGGCGTTCTTCGTAGTGATGACGTTTTCGAGGGCCGCAGGGAGGAGAACATCGACGTCGAGGGTGAGCAGGTCGGCGCCGCTGATCACTTCTCCCTTCGCGTATCCGTCGAGGGAGCGGTTCTTCTTCACATATGCAGCGGCATCGTCGACATCGATGCCGTTCTTGTCGTAGATCGAGACCGAGCGGTCGCCGATTGCGACGATCTTGCATCCTTCGCGCTGCAGAAGCTGCGCGGCCACTGAGCCGACGTTTCCGAAGCCCTGCACGGCGACGGTGGTTCCCATCACCGGCATGCCCAGATGCGTCAGCGCTTCCTTGGTCACTATCATGCAGCCCCGCCCGGTGGCTTCGCGCCGGCCGAGCGATCCGCCCATCTCGACGGGCTTGCCGGTGACGACCGCGGTGGTCGTATGGCCGACGTGCATGGAGTAAGTGTCCATGATCCACGCCATTACCCGCTCGTTAGTATTGACGTCGGGAGCCGGTACGTCCGAGTCCGGACCGAGCATCGAGATGATGCCCGCGGTGTAGCGCCGTGTCAGCTTCTCGAGCTCGCCGGCGCTCATGGTGTGTGGATCGCAGACCACTCCACCTTTTGCGCCGCCGAAAGGAATGTTCACGACGGCGCACTTCCAGGTCATCCACGCGGCGAGTGCCTTCACTTCCTCCAGCGTCACCTGCATGTCGAACCGGATGCCGCCTTTTGCGGGGCCGCGTGAGGTGTTGTAGAGAACCCGATACCCGGTAAACACCTCTACCTCGCCGTTGTCCTTGAGGACCGGTATCGAGACGATGATCTGTTTTTCCGGATGCCTGAGAACCTTGTAGAGGCCCGGCTCGAGATCGAGAAGCTCCGCGGCGCGGTCGAACCGCAGCATCATCGCTTCGAAAGGATTTTCCTCGTCGAGGAACGTGTCCTTGTCGGGCCTTACTATTGTATCGCTTCGCACACGAAGATTTGTTGCCATGATGGAAATGTTTGTGCTGACGGCGTGAAAAAACGCCGTCAGAGGCGAGAAAGCAGCTCGTCAATCGAATCGGCTCCCCGCTCGATGCGAACTGCAAGGGAAACATACCATAACGGCCGCGCATCGGCAGGCCATCGCGAGCCGAGCTTTACGGCATCCTTGAGAGTGCAGACCACATAGTCCGCATCCCTGCCGCGACTGGCGATATCGGAGATTTCCGCGTCCGTAAACGCGTGATGATCGGGAAAGGCAACGGGCGTCAGAAGCGGCGTCAATTCCCGCAGCTGCGTGAAGAAGGCGTCGGGATCGCCGATCGCGGCAACCGCGACAACCGACTTCCCTTTCAAGACGCTGATTGGTTGAGCGTCCCCCGCCGCGTTCTCCCTGACCAGACCGCCAAGCTCGAGCCGCGCCACGGCGACGACATTGCATCCGGATCCCCGCACCGCATTTTCGACTGCCGCCACACTGGCATCGGAAGCAGCCTTGCGCGTTATGATCACGATCGACGCTCGCTTCAGACCCGAGAGCGGCTCGCGAAACGGGCCCGCCGGCAGCAGTCTCTGACCGCCAGTCCACGCATCGGCACTCACGAGGACAACGTCGATCGAGCGCGCTGCCCGTCGATGCTGGAATGCGTCATCGAGAACAGCCACACGCGCGCGGTGCGCAAGTGCCTCGTTCACACCCGCTACCCTGTCGGCCGCAACGATCACCGGCACTTCGGGATTGAGGCGGTGATGGACGAGCGGCTCATCATATCCGTAGCCTCTCAGCACGATCGCGGGCGAACGTCCTGCTTCATGCAGCCGCGCCACGATCCATGCGGCAACGGGCGTCTTCCCTGTGCCGCCGACGGTGACGTTGCCAACGCTCACAACGGGAATCGGAAATTCGTGAGAGGTCAGAATGCCTTTGTCGTAAAGACCATTCCTCACGCTCACCGCGCCGCGATACGCCATCTCGAGCGGTGACAGCGCAACCCGCGCAATCCTGTCCGCGACAGAATCCCCTCTCCATACCTGATCGATCAGGCGCACGCAGCCTGTCTCGTCTCTTCCATGAGGCGCTCGAGACGCGGAGCTTCCTCCGCTGCTTCGCGAGGTGTGGCCGCACTCACTCGCGTCTCCGGGCCGTAGGCGATGGTGATGCGCGCGAAAGGCTTCGGAATCACGAATCCGTCCCAGCTCGACAGCTGCCAGAACCTGTCGACATGGGCAACCGTGGGTACGATCGGAACGTCCGCCCGGTTCGCGGCGACCACTGCGCCGGGAGCGAACCTGTGCCGCGGGCCTCGCGGACCGTCGGGAGTGATCGCCACATCACGGCCATCCTTCAATGTGCGCATGAGACCTATCAACGCCCTCCCTGCGCCACGCGACGTCGATCCACGTACGAGCGCGTAGCCCATCCATTCGAGAATCCTCGCGATGATCTCGCCATCGCTGTGCTCGCTCACGAGCACAGCGACGCCTTGATTGCGATGGTACCAGAGGAGCGGCAGCATCTCGCCGTGCCAAAGGGTAAAGACAATCGGCTGCTTCGCCGACCTGAGACTCGTAACGGTCCCCTCGTTGACGGCTCGATAACGCCACGTCATCGCAAGACTGCGAACTGCGCTGACCCCTCCGATGACGGCGAGGCGATCGCTTATTGAAAGTCTGCTCGCACCTCGGGAGTCCTTCACGTCAGGAGCTCACTCGCCATCATGGCAACCCGTCGCGCCGCGCCGGGCTCGCCGAGCTTGGCGCGCACCTCCGCGAGTCCTTCGCGCACTCGTGCACGCTCTCCGCTCGTTGCGTCAAGAAGCTGAGCAAGCTCGACTGCGATCTCATGTGGCACGATGTCGTTCTGCACGAATTCCCTGGCGACCTCTCTCCCGGCCACAACGTTGACCAGACCGATGTTCGGAATCCTCACGACCAGCCGGGCAAGAAAGTAGGAGATATCGCTCGTTCGGTAAGCGACTGCGAGGGGACAATCGGCGATGGCCGCCTCCAGTGTCGTCGTTCCGCTCTTGCAGAGTGCAGCGTCAGCCGCTCGCAGGACCGTGAACGACGCAGAGTGAACGAGCTTGAACGGGCAGCGCGAGCTGTCGAGCTCGATGGTCGGCGCAACGCTTACGATCACCTGGAGACCAGGCACGGCCTTCTGCGTTTCGCGCGCCGTGGCGACGAAATCGTCGATGAGGCGATCGATCTCCTGCTGCCTGCTCCCGGGAAAGAGCGCGAGCACCGGGCTGCCATCGGAGAGGCTCAACTCGGCGCGTGCGCGCTGTTTATCCGGCATGTTCACCGAGCGGTCCAGCAGCGGATGTCCGACGAACGTCGCATCGATCCCGTGTCCGCGAAGCAGGTTCTCCTCGAATGGAAGAATCACCGCCGCTTTCGTGACGATGCGCGCGAGCTTGGGAATTCTCCCCTCGCCCCATGCCCAAACCTGGGGAGTGACGTAATAGAGTACGGGAATACCGAGAGCGGTCGCGGCTTCGGCGGCTTTCATGTTGAATCCAGGATAATCGATGACGACGAGGAGCTTCACGTCACCGGATTCCAGCCGCGCTTTGATTGTCTCGAGAAGCTCCCAGTGTCGGGGGATGTGGCGGATCACTTCGATGAACCCCATGACGCCGGTCTCATAGCGATCGAACAGTGTCACTCCCGCTTTCTCCATCAGCGGCCCGCCAAATCCCGTGAGATTCAGGTCGGGCCTCAGCCGCGTGAGCTCCTCGGCGACACCCGCCGCGTGGAGATCGCCCGAGGCCTCTCCCGCGACGAAGATGACTTCAGGCACTGCCCGCTGCCGCTGCCCCGGTCAGCGCCGGACGCGTCCGCTCGATTTCGGCGACTATCCGGAGCGCCACCGCCAGTGCGCGCTTTCCGTCCTCACCGGTGACGACGACGCCCGATTCACCGCGGATCGCGGAGACGAAAGCGTCGAACTCGAGGCGGAGCGGCTCGCCTTCCGGCGCGGTGAGCGGGATGTAATCGACGAAGTCGGTGATGCTGACCGGGCCGGCAAGGGCGCGCGCAGGATCGAGTTTCTCTTTGAGCCGGAAGAAATTTCCCGTTCCCGCGGCCAGGTCGAGCGACATGTATCCGCTCTCCTGAAAGATCCTGATCTTGCGAACCCTGTCGCGCGATATCCGGCTCGATGTGATATTCGCAACCGCACCGGACGAGAACGTCACGCGCGCGTTGGCGATGTCGAGCATCGGAGTCAGGACCGGCACGCCGACCGCGGAGATCTCTTCGGCAGTGTCGCCGACGAGAGTCAGCACCAGGTCGATGTCGTGAATCATCAGGTCGAGCACGACCGCCACGTCCGAGCCGCGGAGGTTGAACAGAGCGAGGCGCTCGCTCTCTATGAATCGCGGGCGATGAACATAGGGAAGCGCCGCACGCACTGCGCGGTTGAATCGCTCGACATGGCCGATCTGCACGAGCGCTCCATGCTTCTCCGCGGTGTCGAGC
>DASWQD010000152.1:0-2566 GCA_036398255.1 Gemmatimonadaceae bacterium
CTGCGGCGGATCATCGCATTGACATCTACGCGGTCGGACTTCTCGCATATGAGCTGCTGACGGGAGAATCGCCGTTCACCGGACCTTCGCCGCAGGCAACGATGGCAGCGCAGCTCACGCGCGATCCGGAGCCGCTCTACAAGTGCTGCCCGGACGTGCCGCCGCCCTTGTCCGCGATCATCATGCAGTGCCTCGCCAAGGAGCCGCATCTCCGTCCGCCGAGCGCGGAAGCATTGATGACGGCGCTCGATGCAATCACGACTTCGTCCGGCGAGATCAAGACAGCGGAAACCAGAGTGTTTCCCGCGGTATCGGGGCGGCGTCGTCGCATGACCGTCGCTGCCGGGCTTGCTACGGTTGCTCTCGGATCGGCGGTGGCTGTATTCGCGTCGCAGCAAAACGAGAAGGGAGACGCGTTCCAGAGGCCACCTGTCGTGGCCGCTGCCGCGACCGCGACTGTTCCCGCGCCGCCTGCGAAATCAGAGGCTGCTCCGAAACCTTCCACGCCGGCTGCGCCACTTGCGTTGACCCGCAAGGATTCACTTGCGATTGCAGCGGCCGTGCAGAAGCGGCTCGCCCAGGAAGCGGCGTCTCGCGGACCGGAAAGAGTGATGGTCGTTGCAGATTCCCTCACCGCGCACGTGAGAAAGATTGCGATCGACTCGATTCTTCGGGCAAATCTCCCGGCGGGCGTGAAGATGCCGGTGTGGCGCGACGTCGCGCCGCCGGCTGCATGGGGAGGAAAGCGCCGCGTAGTTGTGACGGAGCCGAAGGAGAGTCGGAGCGCGGCTTTGAACTCTTTCGGGAGTGCCTTGAGCGACAGCATTCGAAGGGCGTTGGCGAAGCGGATGACTTATTCCGTTGTTGCCGCCGATTCGGTCGCTGCAGTGCTCTCTGTCTCGCGCGCACGCAGTGAGGTTGAAAAGGCGCTCAGGCCCGATCTCCTGATCAGTCCCACGTTCGTCGGAGCGGGCGACACGATGTCGGTGCTGGTCACGATCCGCGATCTCCGGGTGGGGGCGCGCGGCATGCGCGTCTCATCGAACAAGTTTGTGGTGAGCGATCCGGATAAGCCGGTATCTGCGATCGTTCGGGCGGTAATGGAGCAGGTCGAAAGCCTGGGACTGATACCGGGTTTCGTGAACGTGCGGCCGCATGCCGGAGCAGGGGGTTCCAACAGGCGTGAGCTCCCGTAGAACGATTGCATTCGCGCTCTCGCTGGGCGCCGCAGCTCCAGTCGCCGCGCAGGCTCCGGATTCGATGTTCACGATTCGCGGCGGTACCTATGCGGGCCAGTCCGTTCGAGTCGATCCCGGCATTGCGAGCCGCCGCAGCTCGCGCTTCCTGAGGATTTCGCGTCTCAAGGGAGAAACGCGCTACGTCGGATGGAATCCGTCGCATCTTCCCGCCCAAGTCGCATTTCGCTCCGGCTCTGACATAAGCGATTCCGATTCGACGGCGTTCTGGACCATCCTCAGGCAGATGGAAACGGACATCGGGATGAAGCTTTTCGAGCCCGTCGTGCTTTCGGCGAATTCGGATCCCGAAGACGTGATCGTCGTCGAGACAAAAGCGCTGCCGCATGAGGACGGGCTCACGATGGTGACGTGGACGGCGAGCGGCGTGTTGTACGACGCCCGCGTTTACCTGCGCTCGGCGGCGACACTGAGAGATCCGCGCATCGTTGCGCACGAGATGATGCATGCTCTCGGATTCGGGCACACATCGGCGTGGTCGTCGATCATGAACTCAGGGCGCGGCGCGCCATCGCGTCTCACTCTTCAGGACGTCGCATACACACAGTTCGCTCTCGAAACACGCGCGCGCAGCGAGCGGAGCGACATGTGGGAGCGACTCGCGCTCGCGCACGTTCGCGAGCCGCATCTCGAGCCTGGGGATCCGTATGAGGCGTGTCTTTTCTCCCGCGGGCTGCTCAGCGAATGGCCGGAACGGGCGCCAGCGGCACCTGCCACTGCAGATCAGCCGCATTCAGCGTGGTGCTCCCGTTGAAGTAGATCTGCTGGTTCGGCCGCATCGAGTTGATGTGGATGTTGTTGTCCCAGTCGATCAGCGTGAGGACAAGGCTTTGAGAGCGTGGAGCAGTCGGCCTTCCGGTGACTGAATCCACATCCGAGAGAAAGAACGCGTAGTCTCCCATCGAGTCGTAGCCGGTGTACGCCCGGCGGCGGGCCTTATCCTCGGTGATGCATCCTCGCTGATCGGAGTAGCATGTGCTGTTCACGTCTAACCTGAGACCGCCGTCCTGCGCGAGGCTCAGAGTTCCGACATGCCGATGCTGGTTGTCCGCTCGCTGCGGATCCTTGAGTGCTTCGTTCGATATGAGGCGGAGACCGGCGCTGACCGGTGCATGAATCGTGACACCATAGTCCGTCCCTTTTTCCGGTTCTCCGCCCACACTGAGACGTCCTTTGACGACGAGATCTCCGTCGATGACCGTTGTCTCGTGCCGGACCTGCATTCGGCGCGCAACTTCATCCGCGACACGGTCGTAGTCGATTGCCTCTTTCACGAAGACAGTGTCGACGATGCGTGCTCGATGCGATGG
>DASWQD010000153.1:0-11970 GCA_036398255.1 Gemmatimonadaceae bacterium
TGCGAGCCAATGATGTGCGCGCCGAGAATCTCTCCGTACTTCGCGTCGCGGATGATTTTCACGAAGCCTTCAGTCTCGCCTGAAGTGCGTGCGCGGCCGTTCGCGGAGAAGGGAAACCTCCCGACCTTGTAGTCGAGCTTCTTCTCCTTGCACTGCGCTTCGGTCAGACCGATCGACGCAACTTCCGGATGGCAGTAGGTGGCGTTCGGGATGTTTCCGTAATTCACGGGATGCGCGTGCTGACCCGCGAGAAGCTCGGCGAAGACCACTCCTTCGCGCGATCCCTTGTGCGCCAGCATCGGCGGGCCGGCGACGTCACCGATTGCGTAGATACCCTTCGCCGTCGTCTCCATCCGCTCGTTGATCTTGATGAAGCCGCGATCGGTGACCTGCACGCCCTGTTCTTTCAGGCCGATGTCTTCGATGTTCGGCGCGCGTCCCGCCGCAACCAGCACCTTCTCGACCTCGAGATCGGTCTTCTTCCCGCCCGCATCGAGTGTCATGCTCACCGAGTTCTTTCCGATCTTCACGTTGCCGATCTTCGCGCCGGCAACCACTTCGATCTTCCGCTTCTTGAAAGCCTTGGTCAGCTCGGCCGAGCAGTCCGCGTCCTCGAGAGGCAGGATCGTCGGCGCGACGTCGATCAGGGTGACCTGAGTGCCGAACGCGGCGAAGACGTCGGCGAACTCACAGCCGACAGCTCCTGCCCCGACTATCGCCATTGTCTTCGGCGCCTTCTCGAGAACCAGCACTTCGTCCGATGAGAGAACGGTGGTCTTGTTGAGCTCGAGACCGGCTTGCGGCAGCCCCTTCACGCGCGAGCCCGTCGCGATCACAACGGCTTTTTTCGCGTCGTGTTTCTCTTCCTTCCCATCAGCGAGCTTTACCGAGACGGAATTCTTGCCGGCCAGCTTCGCGGTTCCCTTGATGTGGGTGACCTTGTGCTTCTTGAAGAGGAAGGAGACCCCCTTCGAGTTCTGGTCGCTGACTGCGCGCGACCGCTTCATTGCGACGCCATAGTCGTAGCTCGTCTCACCGACGTTCACGCCGAAATCCTTCGCCTTCTTCACCTTCTCGGCGATCGATGCGGACTCGAGCAGCGCCTTTGCGGGAATGCATCCCCAGAGGACGCAGGTTCCGCCAAGACCGTCACGCTCTACCACCGCGACAGACATCCCGAGCTGAGCTGCGCGGATGGCGCCAACGTAGCCGGCGGGACCGCCGCCAATGAAGATCACGTCGAATGATGCCATGAAAAAACCCGGTACCAGGTACCCGTTAAACCATCAGTAAGAGAGGATTCTCGAAGAACAGCTTGACCTTCTGGAGGAATTTCGCGCCGGTCGCACCGTCGATCACGCGATGATCGCAGCTCATCGTGACGCGCATGCGCTGCCGCACCTGTATCTCGCCGTCCACGACGACTGCCTTCGGCTCGACGCCGCCGATGGCGAGAATTCCCGCTTCGGGCGGATTGATGATCGCGGTGAACTGATCGATCCCGAACATGCCGAGGTTGGAGACCGAGAACGTCGATCCCGTATACTGCTCCGGCGTCAGCTTCCGCTGGCGCGCGAGTCCCGCGAGCTGCTTTGCCTCGCTCGAGATCTGTCCCACTGACTTTCGATCGGCGTCGAAGATCACGGGCGTGATGAGTCCTTCCGGAATCGCGACCGCCATGCCGATGTGAACGCGGTTGAAATGACGGATGTGATCGCCCATCCAGTGTGCATTCACTTCGGGATGATCCGAGAGTGCATTTGCCACCGCCTTGATGACGATGTCGTTGAAGCTGATCTTGTAATCGTCGCCGAATTCCTTGAGCTCACCGCGCAGCGACGCCGACTTCTCGGCGTCGAGCTCGGCAGTGAGATAAAACGTCGGAATCGGCCCGATCGATTCGGATAGTCGCCGCGCGATGGTCTTCCGGATCTGGCTGAGCGCGATGTCCTGATAGTCGCCGTCGCGAGTGAGGAATCGCTGCGGTGCTTCCTTCGCTGGTTTCGCGGATGCTGCGGGTGCGGCCTGAGCGGGCGCCTGCTTCGGCGCGTTCTCGATGTCCTTCTTGATGATCCTGCCGCCGGGGCCCGAGCCCTGGAGTCGCGAGAGCTCGATGCCGCGCTCCGACGCGAGCCGGCGGGCGAGCGGTGAGGAACGCGGACGCCGGCCATCGGTCTGGGGCGGCGGCGGAGGTGGGGGAGGCGCTGCGGCCGCTGGTGGTGGAGCCGGTGCCGGAGCGGCTGCAGGCGCTGCGGTTGCGGCAGGTGCCGCCTCGGGCTTCGCTGCTGCGGGTGCTTCAGCCGGCGCCTGCGGAGCCGGCGCTTTCGCAGCCGGCTGCTCCGCAGGCGTCGCCGCCGCACCGGCTCCGGCGACGATCGAATCGATGTTCTCGTCCTGTGACGCAATCACCGCGAGCAGGGTTCCGACTGGCGAAGCATCGCCCTCATTGGCGAGGCGCTTTTTCAGGACCCCATCGCCACGGGCAACCAGCTCCATCACCGCCTTGTCCGTCTCGACTTCGGCGAGAACGTCTCCCGACTTTACGGCATCGCCTTCGTTCTTGAGCCATTTGACGAGGCGCCCTTCCTCCATTGTCGGAGAGAGCGCCTCCATTACAACCTTGGTCGCCATTTGATGGGTTAGCCGAGGTACATGACTTTCTTGACGGCCGCGATTGCTTTCGGGGCGTCTGCCTTCGCTGCTCTTTCGAGATTCTTCGCGTACGGCATTGGAGCATCGGCCTGGTGCACGCGGATTACCGGCGCGTCGAGATCGTCGAAGCATTCACGCTGAATGAAATCGACCACCTGTGCTCCCATTCCGCAGATTTCCCAGCCCTCCTCGAGCACCACTGCGCGATTCGTCTTCTGCACCGACTGCGCGATTGCCTCGATGTCTATCGGGCGCACGGTGCGGAGGTCGACTACGTCGACCGAGATCCCCTCCTTCGCGAGTGTATCTGCTACCTGCATCGCGACGAGAACCATCTTTCCGTGCGTTATGATCGAACAGTCGCCGCCTTCGCGTTTCACCTCCGCTTTCCCGATCGGAATGGTGTACTCGCCCTCGGGCACTTCGCCCTTGGTGTTGTACAGCATCTCTCCCTCGAGAAATACGACCGGGTTGTCATCACGAATCGCGGATTTCAGGAGCCCCTTTGCATCGGCTGGAGTTCCCGGCGTGATCACCTTCAGCCCGGGGATGTGCGCGAGCCACGACTCCCATGCCTGAGAATGCTGCGCGGAAAGCTGGAGCGCAGAGCCGTTAGGTCCACGGAAGACCATCGGCATGGGAAACTGTCCGCCGGACATGTAGAGCATCTTTGCCGCTGCGTTCACCACCTGGTCGAGTGCGAGCAGCGCGAAGTTCCAGGTCATGAACTCGATGATCGGACGCAGTCCCACCATCGCTGATCCCACGCCTATGCCGGCAAATCCGAGCTCGGTTATGGGCGTGTCGACGATGCGCATCGGGCCGAACTCATCGAGCAATCCCTTCGACACCTTGTATGCGCCGTTGTACTGAGCCACTTCCTCACCCATGAGGAATACGCGGTCATCGCGTGAAAGCTCTTCGCGAAGAGCCTGCGTGAGCGCGTCACGATACGTGAGTACTGCCATCAGCTTGTGGTGTCGACGAGGATGTCCGTCATCAGATGCTCGAGCGGAGGCTCGGGGCTCGCATCGGCAAAGTCCCATGCGTCCTGACAGATGGCTTTCTGTTCTTCATCCAGCTTTGCGAACTCGCCGTCGGAAAGCTGCCCCTCGGAGCGCATCAGATCGTGCAGGAGCAGAATCGGGTCGCGCTTCATGCTGTCCTCGAGCTCTTCCTTGGAGCGGTACGTTCCGCTCGCCGCGTCGGACATCGAGTGCCCCATGAACCGGAACGTGCGCATCTCGATCAGGGTCGGCTTGCTCTCCTTTCTCGCGAGCTCGACAGCGCGGCCCATCGCGTCGCGCACCGCAAATACATCCTGCGCATCGACGGACTCTCCCCCCATTCGATATGCAGCAGCGCGGGCTGCCACATCCTCGTTGGCGGTCGCACGCGAAATGGCGGTGCCCATTCCATACCGGTTGTTCTCGATCACGAAGACCGCCGGCAATCCCCACAGGGCTGCCATGTTCAGCGCCTCATGGAACGCGCCGATGTTCACCGCCGCTTCGCCAAAGAAGCAAACGCATACCTGGTCGCCCTTGCGATACTTGATGGCCCACGCGACGCCGGCGGCGAGCGGGATGTGACCTCCTACTATCCCATGGCCACCGAGAAAGCCGACACTCTTGTCGAAGAGGTGCATCGATCCGCCCTTGCCTTTCGAGCAGCCGTCGACTCTGCCGAAGAGCTCCGCCATCACCGACCGCGGCGTCATTCCGCGAGCGAGCGCCTGGCCGTGGTCGCGATACGACGTCACGATGTAGTCATCGGGGCGAAGCACGGAGCATGTGCCGGCGGAAATCGCCTCCTGTCCGATGTACAGATGGCAGAAGCCGCCGATCTTTCCGAGCGCGTATGCCTCGGCGCAGCGCTCCTCGAACCGGCGCTGCAGAAGCATCGAGCGCAACAGGTCCTTTCGAAGGGCTAGCTCGTCGGAGGCGTCGGGCGCCTCGCCGTTCTTCTTGTTCGACATTCCTCGCTTTGGTTTGCGGGTCTCGCCGCGGCCGAGTACCTCAGTCATACGCCGGCCGCCTGCACCTGCTCCCACGCGTGATAGCTCGAGCGCACCAGCGGTCCTGACTCGACGTGCCGGAAGCCCATCTCCATTCCGACGTTGTACAAATGCCGGAATTCGTCCGGCGTGTAGTACCTGTCGAGAGCGATGTGATTTTCCGACGGCCGGAGATACTGTCCGAGCGTGAGAATGTCGACGTCCACGTCGCGCAGGTCACGCATCACGGCAATCACCTCCTGGATGGTCTCACCCATTCCCAGGATGATGCCCGTCTTTGTCGGAATGTCCGGCGCTATGCGCTTGGCGAGCCGGAAAATTTCCATCACGCGCGCGTACCGGCCGCCTGGCCTCGCCTTCTTGTAGAGGCGCGGGACGGTCTCCGTGTTGTGATTGTAGATCTCGGGTCCGGCCTCGAGAACGGTCCGGATGCTGTTCTCGTTTCCCTGAAAATCCGGCACGAGCACTTCGACGGAGCAGCCCGGCACTCTCGCGTGAATCTGTCGTATGGTTTCGGCGAAGATGTATGCCCCGAAGTCGGGCAGGTCGTCCCTGTCCACCGATGTGATGACAGCGTGCTGCAGGTTCATCTGGGCGATCGCCTCGGCGACTCTATCGGGCTCCTCCATGTCGTATTTCGGAGGCCGCCCGTGTGAGACCGCGCAGTAGGCGCAGTTTCGCGTGCACACGTCGCCGAGGATCATGAAAGTGGCGGTGCCATGCTCCCAGCACTCGCCGACGTTCGGGCAGTGGGCCTCCTCGCACACTGAATGGAGGTCCATCTCCCGCATCATCTGCTTGAGCCGCAAATAGTTCGGTCCACCTGGCGCCTTAACCTTGAGCCACGAAGGTTTGCGCTCAGGCAAGGGGTCGGCGCGGTGTCGACCCATTATCTGGTATAGCACTTCGCTCATGTGTCAGGGGGAATCTAGCTTAGAATCGACCTGGTCGGAATTGAGACAGATCGTACCCGGAATCGTCCCCAACTGTCAGCGCCGCAACGGTTTCGCCCGTCAGCGGCGCCATCAGAATGCCATTTCGCGAGTGCCCGCTCGCGTAGATGATGTGCGGACTCGACTCATCCGGACCGATGATCGGCAGCATGTCGGGGGTGACGGGGCGAAGGCCCGCCCACTCGTCCGTGACCTGAGCGATTGCGAGCGCGGGGGCGATCTCCTCGGCGGCGGATCGAACCTTCGCGAGACCGGCTGGCGTCGTGGTGGAATCGTAGCCCACGTATTCCATCGTGCTCCCCGCAACGATAGCTCCCGAGGCCCTCGGCACCAGATAGCCCCGAGGTCCGTAGGTCACGTGGCGCAACCCGATCGGCGCGTAGGAGACGAGCTGCCCGCGACAGGGACTCACGTCCTTCATTGCCTGAGCTCCCTCGAGCGACTTTCCCCATGCGCCTGCGGCGACGATTACGTGCTGTCCCGCCAGCGTTTCACCGGATGAGAGCTGCACAGACGGGTGATCTCGCGACACGCTGAATGCCGTCGCCTCGAATCGCGTGACCTGCGCGGAGCGATCGACTGCGGCCTCGAGCGCGCTCATCAGCACAACGTTGTCAACGGCGCCGTCGTCAGGATTGAAAACAGCGCCATTCGCGTGCGCGAGGGTCGGCTCCAGGTCGGCGATCTCGCCTCTGTCGAGCCAGCGGCTCGTTACTGCGGCAGTTTTCCGGAGGCCTCTCACTCCACGGTCCGAGAGAGCGACCTGAAGTATGCCCAGCCGGTTGAGCGGGACGCGGATGCCGGTGGAGTCAGCGAGAGTCTCGAGGAATCCCGGATAGAAGTCACGCGCCGCAATCGCGAAGTCATGCGCGGGTCCTTCAGACTGTTCGACAGATGGAGCCAGCATGCCAGCCGCGGCGCGCGACGCTTCGCCGGCCCGCCGATCCCCGACGAGCGCCACGGAGCGGCCCCGGCGGGCGAGCGCCTCAGCGACGCACAGCCCGATGACTCCGGCTCCGACCACGATGGTGTCGGCGGTGGCGGTCAACCGTGAAACCCGCCGCTGGCGCCGGTCGTAGTTAGAGGATCAACCGTACTGGAGAAGGTCGTCATGCTTCGAACCATACTAATGACTGGCATCATGGTGATGCTGGGCATCTTTGCGCTCGGATTCGTTTTCAAGATCTTCGGCGGCCTGATTGCGCTCACCTTCGTGCTGCTTGGCTTCGCAGTGAAGGCGCTCATCGTGGGCGGAATCGCGTACGTGGTGATCAGGATCGTTTCGCCGGACACCGCGCGCAGGCTCCGCGGTAAATGGTCGGGAAACTCGATCGATCGATACTAGCTCGTAGCTAGTAGCTCGTAGCTAGTAGCTATTAGCGCCCGTCAATCCCTCTACGATCGCCCAGGCCAAAAGGGGTATCATGATCTCGTGGTGCCCCGTGATCTCGTAGCCTTTTCCGCCCGCATTCGTGGGCCGGATCACGACGTTCATTCGCGGCCGGTAGTGGCGCTGCATGTCGAGATCGCATGTCGTGAAGTTGAACGGCTTCCGATCGTTCAGATTGCGCGCGATCGTCAGAGCCTTCAGAAACACTTCGGGCATAATGACCGCGCTTCCCAAGTTCAGCGCGACGCCGCCCTCGTGCAGCGAGGGAAGTGATCCGGCCAGCCGGCGAAAGTCGCGATGGCTCGTGTCGCCGATCGCAGCGCCGTCGGCGGCCGGATGCTGATGGATTATCTCGGCGCCGAGCGCAGCGTGGACGGTGCAGGGAATGCGCAGCCGTTCCGCCGCGAGCAGAATTGACATCTCCGGGTGAGCGAGATCGGGCTCGTCGATCAGGGCGCGGGCAAGCGCCTCACCCATTCCCCATCCTCTCTGCATGCCGCGCGTGAACGCTTCGTTCATGCCGGAGCCGGTCTCCTCGGCCATTCCGAACGTGCCGTCGAGCAGGCCGCGCGCGACATCCTCCGACGTGGCGCCGAAGCGCGCGATCTCATAGTCGTGAATTGCGCCCGAGCCGTTCATAGCAACGTGCGTGATCACTCCGCGCTCCATCAGGTCGATGAGCACGGGAGCGACACCGGTCTTCACGATATGGCCGCCGAGCATCACGACTACTCCGCGGCCGAGCTTGTGAGCGTTGATCACGGCGGCCACGACGCGCCTGAAATCTCCTGCTACCAGGACGTCAGGCAGCGCTTTGACAAAAGCGGTGAACGAGCGATCGTCGCCGGGCGGCGAGGCGAACTCTTCCGTGCGAACCTTGTTCGGACGACGCTCGATGGGGACCGTGCGGACGCGGGAGAGATCCGCTTCCGGAATCTCTACTCGCGACTCGCTCTCTGGTCCGTCGGTGGGGTGTACGATTTCAGATAGAGATTGAGGGATCCAAACGACAGCTTCGATTTGACCTGCAATAGGATGCGCGATGAGTCGTCGGAGAGCCAGACCTCCGCCTGCCCTTTCTCCGAGAAGATTCCGCGCGTCCTGATGATCGGCTGCACGACGACCGCGTTGAACGTTCCCGCGGGAACCGTCACGCGCTCCTTCCGCAGGACTTTCAGCCGAACCGGATTCCTGTCGGGAATGAAGTAGCGGTTGAAATCGTACGACTGCCCGACGACGAGGGGGATCGTCCGGACGAAATAGAGAAAGGCTCCCTCGTCGAGCGGGTTCTCGACGGTCTTCTTCACCGTCGTCTTCTGCCTGGTGCGCTCGATGTACGTGCCTTTCTCGGGCATGATCTCGTAGCTCTGCATCCGCTCGCGAGTGCCTTCCTCGATCTGCCGGTTGAAGACCAGTGAATTCAGAGTGCGGACGTCGATCCAGCTTTCATACACGTCGTTGACGCGGTAGAAGAAAGTTCCGCCCTGCACGTTGAACCAGGTGTGATACGCTTCGCGTCCGCGAGCATTGACGACGCCAGTGACCTGAAGCGATCCGCTTCCCACCTTGACTGCGCCGAACCTTACCTCGAACGTCGACTTCTCGCCGGCGCCGAAGGGAACGACCGGCGCGTCGTCGGGCAGCGTCGCCCGCGTCGTGTATGCCGCTGCAAACGGTGGACGTTCCTGCGCTGCGGCGAGCGCGGCGGTGAAAAGTGCAAGGCCGACAATGCCGGCCCTCGTTTTGGTGAACCTCACGACGTGGCTCGCTCTTTCGGTCGTCCGGGACGTGGCCCGGACACTCCCTGTTCGCTCGTCGCTGGCTGTGAGGGAAGGCTGATTTTCTTTCCCTTTATCGTGCGCCCAAACCGGTACAACGCCATTGCATCAGCGAGCGGGCTGATTCGCGACGGTCTCACGCGCAGGTCGTACCGGGACTTCACCTCGAATCGCTCGACCCTTCGTGCAAGCGGCAGCGCCGCGGCGAGCAGCTCGAGATTCGCGGCCCACCCGTGCGTGCTCGCGAGCGGCTTCGCTCCGTCAGCCTTCAGCAGCTCGCGAATCAGCGAGATGCGATAAAGACGATACGAGGCAAACGGGTCGGCGAGTCCCGTGGATCCCGCGGAAAACCGCATCGCCCAGCTCGCCAGGCTCCGAAGCTTCTTCACCGCCGCCGGCTGTCCGGCTGGAGCACGCTCTCCGATAACGATGTCGACACCTCCCTCAAATCTCTTGATGAGGTCGGGGAGCAGCTCGGGCTGGTCGGTGAAGTCGGCCTGCATCACGACCATCGCATCACGCCGTGGGTACTTTGTCCGCCGCGACGCTTCCCGCGCCAGTGTGTCGAGTGCGTGAGCATATCCCTTCCTGGAATCGCCCCGCATGACCGTCAACGGAGCCACATCGGCGTACGGCGCGAGCACCTCTGCTGTTTCGTCCGTGCTTCCGTCGTCGTACACGAGTATCTCATACTCGCGCGAATAGCCCTGGAACACCTTTCGGATGCGCCAGAGCAGGACGCCGATTGTCGTCCCTTCGTTGAATGACGGAATGCAGATGTAGATCAAGGTCGGATTCTTGGACTTGCGGCTTTCAAGGCGGACATGCGCCTGGAGCCTCGCAAGATAGACGAACACAGAAGACGAACGCTACCCTGGAAGCACCTCGTGATACACCGCTTCGGTTCCTTTGGTCATCTCGACCGAATCGAAGCGGGCCGCGCGGGCCTTTGCACCGAGGCCCAGAGTCGCGCGAAGCGCGGGATCGCCGATGAGGCGCGCGGCTCCGGCGGCAAACGCGCGAGTGTCGCCCGGGGGGATGAGGAGCCCGCTGACTTCGTGCTCGATGACCTCGGGCAGACCTCCGACCGCGAACGCCACCGGCGGTACGCCGAGGGACATGGCGTCGATCACGGCGGTGCCGAGACCCTCCGCCCGGGACGGATGCCAGAGCATGTCGAGCCCCGCTATGGCCGGATCTATGTCATGCACAAACCCGGCAGCGTGGACCTCGAGCCCTCCCGTGTCCCGAAGGACTGCCGGTCCGCCTCCGAGCAGCAGCAGTCTGGTGCGACGCCGGATTTCGGGTGGCAGTGAAGGGCCGATTGTCTGGAGCGAATCGAGGCCCTTCTCAGCCGTCATCGCCCCGACAATTCCGCAAAGCACTGTGTCTGCGCTCCATCCGAGCTCCTTTCGCCAGTCACGGGGAGTCACTGCCTCGGCTCGGGTGGCGATTCCCGAGTGCACGACGGATATGCGCGATTCTTCGATGCCACCCCCGACCATTGCGTCCTTCACGGCATTCGAGATCGCAATGAACCTGGTGACACGCGGGCCGTATTTCAGGCGAACCGATCGCGGTGGGAAAGGCACGCGGCGCGTCACGACGAGCGGCAGCCCCGGCCTTCCGAGCAGCGCGATCATCGCAAGGGCATGAGATCTTGCATCGTGAGCGTGGACAAGGTCTACGCTCCACGCACGCATGCGCGCGCGAATGCGTCGTGCGGCCCGCACGTCCCAGTCGGCTGCCATCGGTATCGCCGCTACTGCGAGGCCGGCTGCTCGAGCCTTCTCGACAAGCGGAGAGCCCGGCGACCCGATGAGAAACGGCTCGTGCCCCCGATCCCTCAGCGCCAGTGCGAGGAGGAGCACCTGCCGCTGTCCCCCCCTCCAGCTCGCCCCCGAATCGAGGTGCAGAACCCGCAGCGGCTTCACCCCTCCGTCAGCCGCTCCGCGAACGCTTTGAAGATTCCACGATCCCATGGCTCCGGCGAATCGTTCATTTCTTCCGGATGCCACTGCACTGCGATTGCCCACCAGTCGTCTGTCGCGGACTCGATGCCCTCGATGATTCCGTCGGGCGCCTTCGCCGTCACCTTGAGACCTGGAGCGACATCGAGGACACTCTGGTGGTGAAGGGAGTTCACCGTGATCCGGGTTTCACCGACTGCCTCGGCAATCCGCGATCCTTCATCGATTGTCACGTCGTGAACTCTTGCCGACCTGTCCTCCCGCGCCTCGTGTCCGAGGGCGTTCGGGACCTCGCTCGGAATGTCCTGAATGAGCGTACCCCCGAAGGCGACATTCAGAAGCTGCGGGCCGCGGCAGATTGCAAGCAGCGGGAGGCGCATGTCTCTCGCCGCTCGCGCGAGCGCGATCTCGGTATGATCGCGGGCCACGTTCGACGGCCCGCAATTCGAACTTCGGGGTTGTCCATAGAGTGACGGCTCTACATCTTCGCCGCCGGTGAGCAGCAATCCGTCCACTCGGGACAGGATCGCTCGAACGGCATCGTTGCTGGAGAGCGGGGGTACGACTAGTGGTACGATGCCTGCACTTTCGAGGGCCGTCACGTCGGCGTTGTTGAGCCTGACGCGATGCGGGCCGCTGGCTGAATCTGATGTCGCTGAAACCGCAACGACGGCGCCTGATCGAGGAGACGAGATTGTTCGAGAGTCGGGAATATCGTGAGCCAGTGTGGATGACAAGTTGAGATCTCTCGCGTTCAGATTGGCGCTGCTGCCGGCGGCCTTGTGCGCATCCACCGCCCAGTCTCAAAGTCTGGACGGCACCGCTGTGCCGTGCAAGGGCCAGATGATCAGCCGCATCGACGTGAGCGCGCGTCCTCCGTTCGAGGCGAAGGGCTCGAGCTTCCACCGGCGCCTCGCGCGCAAGCTGACCGAAATTCATTCGACGACCAATCCGGAGATAATCACCCGGTTTCTCGCGTTGAGACCGGGCATGGCGTGCAGCGAGCTGCGTCGGGTCGAATCGGAACGAATTCTCCGCGCGCAGCCGTATCTGTCCGATGCGAGCGTCACCGCATATCCCGACGATGCCGGCGGCGTCTATCTCTCGGTAGTGACAATCGACGAAGTTTCCCTCGTGCTCGGCGGTGGCGGCTCCGGCGCGACGCCATACGTGCGCAGCTTCAGGTTCGGCGAGGAGAATTTCATGGGCG
>DASWQD010000154.1:0-1603 GCA_036398255.1 Gemmatimonadaceae bacterium
ATGCCCATTCCGCCTGATGCGATTTGATCGATCACACGAAAGTGAGACATCGTCGTTCCGGCGAGACCGAGCGGGTCGCGGGAATCAAGTGGAGTCGGTGACGCATGCTGGCGGACGACATCCGAGAGACCGCGATCAAACTTCGCGAGCTGCTCGTCGGCCATGGCGTCAGCCGCAAGCATCGATTCCACCGCAGTCTTCAGGGCAGGATCATTCGCACCAATGTCCGCGAGGCGCCTGTCGCGGTCGGCTGAATCGAGCTCGACGATCTCATTGAAGAGCGCCGAAATGCGAGCCCATTCGTTTGTGCTGGAAGCGCTCACGTGCCTGCCTGCGTGATGAGCTCGTTCGCGAGCCATGCACGGGCAGCGCGCAGCTCGCGCTTGACCGTGGCCAGGGAAAGACCAAGCGCGGCCGCGGTCTCCTCGAGAGACAAGCCACCGAAGTATCTCTGCTCGACGATGCTGCTCTGCCGCCGGTCGAGCTGCTCGAGCTTCTTGAGCGCCTCGTCCAGATCAGTGACTGCGTCGAGATCGACGTGGTCGATCCACATCGCCTCATCGAGCTGAACAGTGCCCAGTCCACCGCCGCGCTTGACTGCGGCGCGGGCGCGCGCGTGATCGACGAGCACGTTGCGCATAGCGCGCGATGCTATTCCAAGGAAGTGATTCCTGTTCTCGACTGACGCGTTCGGCGAGTCTGCGAGCTTGAGATACGCCTCGTGAACAAGGCCGGTGGTGTTGAGCGAACGCTCTCCGGGAGAGGCGCGGAGTCGCTGGTGAGCGAGCGTGTGCAACTGCTCATATACAATCGGGATCAGGCGATCGAGCGCCTGCGTATCGCCGCCGCTCCACCGCTGAAGTAGCTCCGTGATCTGCGACTGCCCGAGTGCCATAGACTGTCCCGAGTGCAGGAAGCTGGGCCCGAACTGAGGATTATATGCCCTGAATTCAAGGCGGGTTCAAGGACCGTGAGCCGTTTTCCGACCGAACTCCGGAATAGAAGGAAGAAACCTCTTACCGGAGAAAATCATGGGCACGGCAACCATGCGCCCGCTCGCGATCCTTTGGGCTCTTTTTATCCTCGCCTGCGGACCTGATTCGAGCATCCCTTCCACGGCCCCGCTTGGGACGCAGCATGACATCACACTCGCGGTTACCATGACAGATACGGTGATGCGGGGACTCAACAGTCCTCGAGGACTGGCCTTTGGTCCCGACGGTGCGCTTTACGTAGCGGAAGCAGGGACTGCCGTCGCGAGTGGGCCATGCATTCCTGTCGTCGAAGCGGGGATGAACGTCACTAAATGCCCCAGCGGCACAGGTTCGATCTCACGGTGGCGGCGTGGAGTGCAGTCGCGCGTAATCAACGGACTGCCGTCGTTCTACGTTCAGCAGTCCGGATTTGCGACCGGACCGAATGACATTTCATTCAACGGACTCGGGAACGCATTCGTTCCGATCGGATGGGGTGCGAATCCGGGTCTCCGAGGCAACATCGGTGCGCTTGGTGAGTTTGCCGGTACTCTGATCAAGCTTGCACCCGCGGGTGACTGGCGGGTCGTCGCTGACGTCGCGGGGTTCGAGAGCCTGAACAATCCTGC
>DASWQD010000155.1:0-7051 GCA_036398255.1 Gemmatimonadaceae bacterium
ACGCTTGTCGCGAAGAGCCGCGAGCGCGCTCACCTGGTCGCGCTCGAGCATCGAATAATCGGGGGCCGGGATGACGGGAATGTCATTGGCATCCGCAAACCTGTTGACGCCGACTACCGTGACTGCCCCGCTTTCGACGCGCAGCTGGTGCTCGTAAGCACTGCGCCCGATTTCCTCCTGGAAGAATCCGGCGGCGATTGCCGCGACTGATCCTCCGGCGGCGTCGGATTTCTCGATGAGCTCCATCGCGCGCCGCTCGAGCTCATTCGTGAGACTCTCCACATAGTAGCTGCCGGCGAGTGGATCGGCAGTATTCGCGATGCCGGACTCGTAGGCGATGATCTGCTGCGTCCTCAGCGCGAGCGTCGCCGCTTCAGCAGTTGGAAGGGCAAGCGCCTCATCATACCCGTTCGTGTGCAGCGACTGAGTTCCGCCGAGTGTCGCGGCAAGCGCCTGGACTGTTACGCGAACGACGTTGTTGAGAGGCTGCTGCGCAGTGAGAGTGACACCGCCGGTCTGCGTGTGGAATCGCATTCGCGAGCTTGCGTCGGACGCGCCAAATCGATCGCGCATCAGACGCGCATACATGCGGCGCGCAGCGCGGAACTTGGCGACTTCCTCGAACAGGTCGTTGTGCGACGCGAAGAAAAACGAGAGCCGCGGCGCGAAGCTGTCGACAGGAAGCCCGGCATCGATCGCCCTCTTCACGTACTCCATTGTGTTGGCGAGCGTGAACGCCAGCTCCTGCACAGCGGTGGCACCCGCTTCCCTGATGTGATATCCCGAGATCGAGATCGGATTCCAGCCCGGCAGCTCGCTCGCGGAAAAACGAAACACATCGGCAATGAGCCTCAGACTCGGCTCCGGCGGATAGATGTATGTGCCGCGGGCGATGTATTCCTTGAGAATGTCGTTCTGAATCGTCCCGTTGAGCGCGGCGCGCGAGATGCCGCGCTCTTCCGCTGCGACTATATACATCGCGAGCAGCGTCGCCGCGGTCGCGTTGATGGTCATCGAGGTAGAAACGGAATCGAGCGGTATCCCGTCGAAGAGCTGGTGCATGTCTTCGACGCTGTCGATCGCGACACCTGCCCTGCCGACCTCTCCAAGCGATCGCGGGGAATCGGAATCGAGCCCCATCTGTGTCGGGAGATCGAATGCAACCGACAGCCCGGTCTGTCCGGCATCGAGAAGATGCCTGAACCTCTCATTGGTCTCCTTCGCGGTGCCAAAGCCGGCGTACTGGCGCATGGTCCAATGCCGTCCGCGGTACATCGTGGCCTGAACTCCGCGCGTAAATGGCCACTGTCCCGGCTGGCCGAGATCGGCAGCGTAGTCGAGCTTCGTGTCGGCGGGGGTGTACACGGCCTTCACGGGAATTCCGGATGGAGAAAGCTTGTCGGCCGAGTCGGCGCCGGGTTCGCTCACCGTGCGGCTAGCGGCATCTCGTTCGAAACGGGCTTGCCGAGTATCGAGGCGGCAATGTCGACGTCGCCCTTGCTGCCAATGTAAAGCGGCGTGCGCTGGTGAAGATCGGTCGGCAGGATGTCGAGAATGCGATCGGAGCCGTTGATCGCCGCGCCGCCGGCCTGCTCGACTATGAACGCGAGAGGATTCGCTTCGTATAGAAGACGCAGCTTTCCGTGGGGCGTCTTCTCGTTCGATGGATACGCGAACAATCCGCCGCCGAGCAGATTGCGATGAAAATCGGCGACGAGTGAGCCGACGTATCTCACGCTCATCGCGGCGCGCTCGCCGTCGAGTCCGCGGTAGCGGCGCATGAGGGCGCGCACGTCCTCGGACCAGAGCCGTTCGTAGGAATCGTTCACCGAGAGATACCGGCCGCTCGTTGGAATCCTTATGTCGGGATGCGAGAGCAGAAACTCACCTATCTGCGGGTCGAGCGTAAAGCCGTGCGCTCCCTGGCCCGTGGTGTACACGAGCATCGTGCTCGAGCCGTAGATGACGTAGCCCGCGGCGACCTGCCGGCGCCCGGGCTGGAGCATGTCCTCCATCTCGCCGCGCGTACCACGTGTGATTTTTCGGACGACGGAGAAGATCGTCCCGACCGGAACGTTGACGTCGATATTCGATGAGCCGTCCAGCGGATCGAAGAGAAGACAGTATTTCCCGCACTTGAAGTTCTCGGGAATCTGGATGATCGACGGCTCTTCCTCGGATGCAATTGCGCACAGGCGCCCGCCGTGATCGACGGCCTTGACGATGATCTCGTTGGCGATGACGTCCAGCTTCTCCTGTGTCTCGCCCTGCACGTTCACGTTTTCCGTGGAGCCGAGGATGTCGGCAAGGCCTGCGCTGCGCACCTTGTTGGCAATCATCTTCGCCGCAAGCGCGAGATCGTAGAGGAGACCCGACAGCTCGCCCGTCGCCTCAGGGTGAAGCTTTTCCTGCTCGATGATGAAACGCTCGATCGTGACGACCGAGGTTGCGGTGTGCCTCACCAAATTAGACGTCCCCTCTGGATCCATGTGCCGGTGTCCCCGCGACGCGACGGGCTGCAAAGGCGCGGGCATCTGCCTCGAAGCGGTTCGCGTGGTAACCCCGTCGCAGGCTCTCCCAAATGTAATGGAGGGGGAAAGTTTTGCGCTCCGAGAACTGCTGCACGTGCCTCAGCTCGTGCAGCAGAAGCTCGGGGTCCAGCCGCGTGTCGGGTGCGAGAAAGATCGTGCGCCCGAGGGTGATCGCCGCGACCGTCGCCTGACCAAGCAGCCAGCCCCCGATGCGCAGCGGAAATCCGCCGCGCCGGTAACGGAGCTCGGCGAGCTCGGGCCACGTCGAAGCAAGCGTGTCCGGAAGCTGAATACCGCGTCCAACCAGGCCGTGCTTCATCTTCGCGATATATCCCAACTCTCTCCGCCTGCGCTGGAAGTGATGCGTTTGCCGTCGCTCTCGATGACGATCGTGCCCGAATGGTCGGTTCGCATGGTTCGCGCCCCCACGCGGCCAAGCGACGCGAGGACGTCCGCGCTCGGATGTCCGTAAAGGTTGTCGGCTCCCACCGAAATTACAGCAAGCGACGGCTGAACCGCAGCGAGAAAAGCGTCGGTGGAGCTCGTGGTACTGCCGTGGTGCGCCACCTTCAGCACGTCAGCCTTGAGATCCCCATGGGCGTGGTCGATCAGCCACTGTTCCTCGGATTGCTCGGCGTCACCCATCAGGAGAAACCTGGTGCTGCCGTATTCGACGAGCGCGACAGTGCTCGCTTCGTTCGGATCGCTGAGCGCCGATGTCCAGGCTGAATCCGGGGCCAGAAATCGAATGGTGACTGCATCTAGCTGCATCACGTCGCCGGGATGAACGCGCCGCCATTCGACATTCGAAGAGTCCGCGGTGCGAAGCGACCTCGAATACACCTCGCTCCCCTGCGCGAAAGCCGCATCGAAGAACACGCGCGGATTCAGGAGGCGCAAAACCGAGGCGGCGCCTCCGATATGATCTGCGTGAGCGTGCGAGATGATGAGAGCTTCCACCGTGCCGCCTCGAGACATGATGTAGGGCACGATCACCGACCGGCCGGCGTCTCCCGTCTTCCACATTCTCCCGGCGTCGACGACAACCCAGTTGCCGCGGTTTGAGCGAAGCAGGATCGCGTCTCCCTGCCCCACGTCGAGAACGTGCATCTCGAAGTTGCCGGAGTGACCAAGGCGGAGCGCAGGCGACCATACGGCGACGCACAGGCAGGCCGAGGCGGCGATGAGAGGCCGCGCGGCGTGGCGGCTCGTGCTCGCAATGATCAGCGAAACGATCGCGGCACCCCCGGCGACGGTAGTGACAATCGACGGCACAACTTCCACCGATGCGAGCGGAAGCGCCGCCGAGATCGTCGCGATCGCGTCGAAGACGGCGAGCATCGGATGTGACGCGTCGGCGACGAGCATCGCAAGGGACTCGACCGGTGCAAGGGCTAGCGCGAGAAAGAGCATCGGCTGAAGAACCGAAATCACCGGACCGGCTGCGAGATTCGCGAGCGGAGCGATGAGGCTGATGCGGCCGAAATACCATGCGATCAATGGAGCGGTGACGATCGTCGCCACGACGGAGGTCAGCAGCTCAGTGCTGATCCTGAGGCGCCATCCTTCCAGCCGCGGTTTGGCAAACCGGCGGCTCAGCGAGCCGCTCACGATCAAACCGGCGATTCCGATGACGCTGAGCTGATAACCGAGATCGAGAATCGTAGAGGGCACAGCGAGCGGAACGAACGCGCCCGCCGCGAGGCCGGCCCACGGAGAAGTCGGACGCTGTGCCGCCTTCGACGCAGCGACCATCGCAAGCATGGTCGCCGACCTGACCGCCGGTGCGGGGGCTCCGATTACCGCGACATAGATGAACGTCAGGACGACGCCGACGAGCGACGCCGCGCCTCGCGACAAATGCATGGCCTGGAGCACCAGCATCATCGAGCCCGCGACGATGGCGACATGCAGTCCGGAGATCGAAAGCATGTGAACCATTCCCGACTGGGCGTAACGATCCCGCATTTCTCGCGGAATCTCGTGCTGGTCGGCGATGAGAAGCGCCTTCGCCGTGGGAGCGTCGGCGCGGAAGATCCGGTCGATAGATACCGAGGCACGGTGCCTCATCGCCTGGAGTGCGCCCGTACTTTCGTCTGGTGAGTGATGCCTCCCCCGAGCAGGCTTTGCCGATATGATCGCGGTAAGTGCGCCGGCAGCGATCATGAGGGAAAGACCGCAGGCTCGAGCCTGGCGTGCCGGAAACCCGTAGGCGAGGCCACAGAATCCCACCGCGATGGGAACCCACGCGAAGCCCCCGAACCCGGCAAGGAGACCGCCGGCAAAACTCAGGTAGGCGAAAGCGACGAGTGGCACGGCAGGTCCAGCCGGGGTCGCTCGCAATTACGTCATGTTTTCCTGGGGCGTCCGCATCATCCCGAATGACGCGGTGACGTTTTCCTGCTAGATGGCGACCGGAAGCGGGCTGCGCTCTCGTACGATTGCGCCGGTGAACGTCGAGCCGGTCGTCCCTGTGAGCTCGACCGTGGCGTATGAGCCAATTAGCTCGACCTCGCCAGGGATGATGACGGTCTTGAAGTCGCGTGTGCGCGCCTGAAGCAGTCCGCCCCGTCTTGCTTCTTTCTCGACGAGCACCTCACGGCGCTCACCCAGCATCCCGAGGTTCCGCGCACGCGACCCGGCGCGGACTGTCTCGATCAGTCGAGCAAGGCGCTCACTCGCCACCTCATCGGAGATCGTCTCGCTTTCCGGCATCCGCGTCGCCGGCGTTCCCTCGCGCGGAGAGAACTTGAACGTGTACGCGTCGTCGAAGCCGATCTCGCGAACTGCGCTCAGCGTGTCTTCGAAGTCCTCGTCACTCTCTCCCGGAAACCCGACGATGATGTCCGTGGTCAGCGACAGTCCGGGGACGGCATCGCGCAGCCGCGCCGCGCATTCAGCGTAACCTTCGCGCGTGTAGCGACGAAGCATTCTTTTCAGCACCCTCGTGGATCCGGACTGCATGGGAAGGTGCACGTGCTCGCACACCGCATCGGTCGTCGCTATCGCGTCGATCACTCTTTCGCTGAAGTCGTTCGGATGCGGACTCGTGAAGCGCAGGCGCTTGATGCCGTCCACAGCTCCCACAGCCCGGAGCAGATCCGCGAAATCATAACGGCCGTCATTGTATGAGTTGACCGTCTGCCCGAGCAGCACGACCTCCGACATTCCATCCGCCACAACGTCCCCGGCTTCCCGGACGACGTCTTCGAGCTTCCGGCTGCGCTCGGGACCGCGAGTCGTCGGGACGATGCAGTAGGTGCAGCGATAGTCGCAGCCCCGCTGCACCGGAATCCACGCCTTGACCTTGTCGAAGCGCCGAGGCTTGAAGTCCTCATAGTGCTCCTCGAGATCGAACTCCGTCACCGACGCCTTCATTCCGCGCCGCGCATTCTCGACGAGCAGTGGAAGCGAGCGATATCCATCCGGCCCGATCACGATGCTGACGTGTCCCGCGCGCTCGAGAATCTGAGGGCCGAGGCGTTGAGCCATGCATCCCGTCACACCCAGCACGGCCTGCCGCTTCATCCTGCTCTTCATCTCGCCGAGCCGGCCCATCACGCGCTGTTCAGCGTGCTCGCGTATCGCGCATGTATTCACGAGAATGACGTCGGCTTCCTCCGGCACGTCGACCTGCGCGTAGCCGGACGCGGCCAGCTTGCCGAGCATCAGCTCGGAATCGCTGACGTTCATCTGGCAGCCGTAGGTCTCGATGTAGACGGTGGAGTGATGATTCTCAGACATGCGTCACGGAAGTCGGAATTGCGTCGAGCCGGCCATTGCCGCTCTGCAGAACACCCTGGAATCGACCGCGCCGCGGCACGGAGGAATCAGGTATGGCCACCGAAAGATAGTCTTCGGTGAGACCTTTGCCCCGTTCCGTCACAACGACGTCGCATTGTCCGCCTAGGCGGGACCGTACATGTGCAGCCGCCTTCGCATCGGAGAGGGCGCGGAGCTCAGCGGCTCGCGCGCGAGCGACCGTTCCGCTCACACCCCCACGAAGCCGCAGCGCTGCCGTGCCGGGCCTCGGCGAATACGGGAATACGTGCAGCGACGTGAACGGGAGACGCTCGATGAGCCGCACCGTCTCGCGATGATCGAGGTCGGTTTCGCCGGGAAATCCGCTGATGACGTCGGCCGCGAGCGCGAAACACGTCGCCGACCCGAAAATTCTTTCCACGGACTCGGCGTACGATCCTGCTGTGTACCAGTGTCTCCCCATTCTTCTGAGTACGGCATCCGACCCGGACTGAAGTGGAGCGTGCAGGTGTGGCGCAAGACGCGACGAATCGCCAACCAGCATCTCGGCAAGCCGTTCGTCCACCTCCGTTGCCTCGACGGACGTGAGCCGGAACCGGACACGCGGCACGTCGCGGATGAGTCGCTCCACCAGCCGGGAGAGAGACTCGCCGATGTCGCGACCGTATGTCCCGATGTGAATTCCAGTGAGAACTATCTCGGGATGGGCTTCGGCGAGCGCGGTCGCTTCATGCACGATATCGCCAATCGCGCGTGAG
>DASWQD010000156.1:0-3977 GCA_036398255.1 Gemmatimonadaceae bacterium
CGGATGAATCAATTCGAGATTATGCCGCCCACATTGGCGAAGCGGCCGCAATGCTGGAGGAGCCGAGGCGGCTCTAGCGCTCGTCTCGCTTCCAGTCGCCTGACGCGCCGCCCGTTTTCTCCAGCAGCGCAATCGACGTAATCGTCATTCCGCGATCGACTGCCTTCGCCATGTCGTAAATGGTGAGCAGGGCGACCGACGCCGCAACGAGCGCTTCCATCTCCACGCCGGTTCGCTCGACGGTCCGTGCAATGGCCTGCACCCGAACTCCGGGGAGTGTGTCGTCAAAGGTGAACTCGACCTGAACATCGGTCAGGGCAATCTGATGGCAGAGCGGAATCGTCTCCGATGTCTTCTTGGCGGCCATGATTCCGGCAACGCGTGCCACTCCGAGCACGTCGCCTTTCTTGAGCGAATTGGCTCTTATCGCGCCAACTGTGGCAGCTGACATCCGGATCGATCCCGTTGCAACGGCCACGCGGGACGATGGCTCCTTTCCGCTGACATCCACCATTCGCGCCTTGCCACTCTCATCGAGGTGAGTGAAACGCGTCATCGGAGCGCCTTCGAGAGATCGCGCAGCAGGCTCGCTGTGATCAGCTGAGGATTGACGTTGCCGGTCGCGAGAATCCGCGCTTCCCCCACTTTGTCGGCAACCCGGCTCACGGCGAGGGCACGGTCGCGATTTCCATCGTGCAGCGCAGCGCGCATGCGCTCGCCGAGGATGATGACGAGGGAATCCAGGATGTCGGTGAAGCCGCCGCGTGCACCGAATGCGCCTACGCCGAGCGCGGCAGCGTGCCGCGCGGATGCATGGTTCGACGCGGCCGCGTCGAGAAGCTTTCGAGCTGCAGACATCGCCTTGCTTCGCGCATCGTCTCCGAACAGCGAGCCCGGCGCCCCTTCGGCGAGCTGGATCCTTTCGTTGATGGAGCGCGACCCCGCCTTGGTGTCGAAAGTCTCCTCGACTTTTTCGTCGTTGAGAAATGCGCGCATGTCGTCGTCACCCAGCGGTGACATCCTGACGGCAACCGCACGTGACCGAATCGTGGGCAGGAGCGCGCCGGGCTCGCTCGACGTGAAAACGACCGTCGTATCGGCAGGCGGTTCCTCGAGCAGCTTGAGAAATGCGTTCGCCGCGTACTCGGATCCTTCCTGGAAACCCATCCGCTCCGCATCCCCGATGACGAACACCTTGCGCCGCGCCATTGCCGGCGACATCGCAGCCTCATTCACGATTGCGCGGACCGTCGCGATATAGATGCCCTCGTTCCCAGGCGGAGCCGCGTAAAGGCCGTTGCTCGACATCCTCTCGGCGATCGCGTCGCGATAGTCGTCGCGAACGTCTTCGAGCGACGGGTCGGTGTCCTTGAGTCGCGGCCGGGGGAAGTACCAGTGCAGGTCCGGATGTGTCAGATTGACTGAGTACTGGCAGCCCCTGCACTTTCCGCATGGCGCGTCGTCGCTTTCGCAGAGGAGCAGCTGAGCCAGCCACAGAGCGATGCGCTGCTTGCCGATGCCCCGGGGCCCGTGCAGCAACAGGCTGGCGGGTAAAGTGCCCTGACGGGCGGTCCGCGCCAGACGTTCACGCAGCGCCTGGTGGCCGTAAGGGGGGACAAGAGGCATGGCGTAATATGGCACGTTTCCTGAGACTTCAGGGGTAGCGTGCGAGGCAACAAACGGAGAGGCATTGATGGCGGGAAATCTTACAGGTCGCAAGGTCGCGGTTCTCGCGACAGACGGTGTCGAACAGGTCGAGCTCACGGCGCCGTGGCAGGCGCTCAAGGAAGCTCATGCTGATGTCTCACTGGTATCCATCAAGCCTGGTACGATCCAGGGATTCATCCACGAGGAGAAAGCCGACACGTTCGGCGTCGACAAAATCGCGAAGGATGTCACCGCGCGGGACTTCGATGCGCTCGTGATTCCAGGCGGAATGAGAAACACTGAAGCGCTTCGCGCCAATACGGAGGCAGTCGAGCTGGTTCGTGGCTTCATGGAAGCCGACAAGCCTGTCGCCGCAATCTGTCATGCGCCCCGGCTTCTCGTTGCAGCCGACGCGGTGCAGGGAAGGACGCTCACGTCCCATCCGGAGATCGCCGATGAGATCAAGGCGGCCGGCGGATCGTGGGTGGACAAGCAGGCCTCGCTCGACCAGCGGCTTCTCACAAGCCGTCGTCAGGAGGATCTGCCGGCGTTCTGCGGGAATCTGATCGCAATGCTCACGTCGGCGATCGACGAGAGGCGGCTCGACAAGATGGTCGAGCAGACGTTCCCCGCGAGCGACCCGCTTCCCGGACCGATCTCCCTCGGCTAGAGCTCTTCGAGCGGTGTGACACAAAGCGGCGCGATGAACCCACTTTGTAGCGCAAAGTACTTGACAGATATTGGAGCGGGCCGGTAGAATATGCGCATGACCTCAGTCCGCCCGCTCCGTCCCGAGCCCCCGAAGGAGCTCTCGTCGCTCCACGGGCGCGCGATGGACAATCTCGCGTTCATCAGGAACACCATGGAGGCTGCCGGCTCTTTTACCGCAGTCTCCGGATGGGGTATGGTGGCGATCGGCGTGCTTGCCATTGCCGTCGCAGTGTTCGCTTCGATGCAGGCGACGGCGATTGCCGCGCTGAACGTGTGGCTCGCCGCTGCGGTTCTCTCGCCGATCATCATGATGTGGGCGATGGTCCGGAAGGCGCGCTCGGCCAAGATGCCGCTTCTCTCGGGGCCCGGCCGAAAGTTCGTGCTGAGCTTCTCGCCGCCGATGTTCGTCGGTGCGCTGCTCACGTTCGTGCTGTATCGCGCTGGTCTCGTCGAGGCGATCCCCGGAGTGTGGCTCCTTCTTTATGGAACGGGAGTCGTCGCGGGCGGCGCTTTCTCGGTGAAGATCGTGCCGGTGATGGGCCTTTGCTTCATGCTGGCCGGGGTCATCGCGCTTTTTGCGCCCGTCGCGTGGAACCACGCTATCCTGGGCGCGGCGTTCGGCGGACTGCACATCGCATTCGGCATTCCCATCGCGAGGAGTCACGGTGGCTAAAAACGGGGCGGCGCGTGATGATCGCCCGCAGAATTCGATGAAGGGCCCGGCGCTCAAGAAGCCCGCGCCGAAGAAGGCCGAGGAGCTCGATCGTCTCATTCACGAGCGTCTCCGGCTGGGGATCGTCAGCGCGCTGGCGGTGAATGATTCGCTCAGCTTCAGCGATCTCAAGAAGCTGATGAACACCACCGACGGGAATCTCAGCGTGCACGCGCGAAAGCTCGAGGAGGCGGAGTACATCGCCTGCACGAAATCGTTCGAAGGCCGCATGCCGAAGACGCAGTATCGTCTCACGGCACTCGGACGGCGAGCGCTCGAGCGGTACCTCGATCACATGGAAGCTCTCATCCGCGCCACACGCGAGCGCTAGCAAGGAACGAACACACATCATGAGCTCGAAGAAACCGCGCGGCATTCACGTCGCGATCATCATGGACGGCAACGGACGGTGGGCAACCGCACGAGGCCAGCTTCGCACTGCGGGTCACATTGCCGGCGCGCGCACGGTGCGCAAGATCGTGGAAGCAGCGCCCGATTGCGGAATCGGAACGCTGACTCTCTACGCTTTCAGCGCGGACAACTGGAAGCGGCCGTCACGTGAAGTCGCGCTTCTGATGAGACTGTTTCGACGCTACCTGGTATCTGAAGTCGCGCGCTGCGTGACGAACGGCGTGAGAATGAAGATCATCGGCCGTCGCGACAGGATTCCGGCAGAGCTGCTGCGCGCGATCTGCAACGCCGAGAGCGCGACGCGGGAAGGAAGAACGCTGGAGCTGCGCATCGCAGTGGATTACTCGGCGCGCGATGCGATCATCCGGGCGGCGCGGAAGCTTCGCCACGACATTCCTCCCGACTCCGACCAGGAGCGACACGAGTTCGCGCATCTACTTTCGCACGTCGAGCACGGCATCGGCGAGTCGCGCGACGTCGATCTCCTGATTCGCAC
>DASWQD010000157.1:0-2699 GCA_036398255.1 Gemmatimonadaceae bacterium
GTCCTGAGGCCGCAAAGTCCTCAGTCCTTAATCCTCGAAGATCCTCAATCCTGGGTCAGCAATCATCCCAACGAGTGGCGGGTCAAGCTGACTCACTAGTGTCTCCAGTGACGCATACCCGTCGCGAGCTTCGTGACCGCGCGCAGCCACACCGGCGAGGGCCGTTCGTTCTTCCGCCGCAGCACGGCGATCGTCGCCGGGAGATAGCCCGAAGCGATGAAGACATTCCGAAACATCGCCTGCGTTTCTTCAGACCGGATTTCTCCGGGTGCATAGTAGTAGGCAGCAATCCACGCAAATGAAGAGACGAGAGAGAGCACGCACGCCTCGCGGTATGTGGCCGCAACGACGAGGAGAATCAGCGCGTTGTACGGATACCACGTTTGTGGAAGGCAGGCCGACATCAGCACCAGCCATGCTTCAGGGCGACGCCATCGGAAGAGGACAAGAGCGATGAAAACTCCTCCGGCCGAAAGGATCGGTGCGCTGAAGTAATCACTCCCCGCTACCTCGGCTGTCCACGCAACAAGCCAGGACGGCAGAAGCGCAAAGCTCAATGCGACCATCATAAGCGCGCCTGCGACGGCGAAGAGCCACGTGAGCCGCGATTTGCTCCCGGCCAGCACAGGCAGTGAGGCCTGCGGCTTGGCGATGGAAAAGAACGCGAGGGCCGGAAGGAACACTGCGGCCGTCATGAGCGTCGACCACTGACCCAGGCGCGCCGCTGTCAGGAATGGGACCGACACCAGCATCGGAATACGGTACCATCCATCGGCGGTCATTCCGAAAGCCAGCAGCGCTGCGGACAGAAATACGAACAGGGTGCCGGCGACATCGGCCTGAAAGAGAAGAAAAGGCATCACAGCGACCAGCGCTGGTGCCGGGTAATACAAATTCGATGGCAGGTCGATGCGTTCGCCGGGGCCGATCATTTCATACGGATTCCCTCCCCCGAGCAGGACGTCGGCGCCGTACCACAACCCCGAGAAGTCGGAAAGACCGCCGTCAGGGCCCGGCTTGAAATAGTGAAGTCCCGCGCCACACAAACCGATCGCGAGCGAAAACAGCACTCTCGTCCGGCGACTCGGCGCACCAGCAGCCCAGGGAAATCCGCGCGGATCATGATTCACCCGGCCGGCTCCGGCGGGGAGAAGAGGTATCCCAATAATTCGTCATGTACAGGGTTCCGCCGCGGCTCGATCACGACCTTCGGTGGACCGTAAAGACGCTCGAGTGTCGACTTGATAGTGTGCACGTCGCTCAGACTGTATGCAGCGGACACGCGATGACGAAAGGCTTTCTCAAGATCGTCGCCGCGGAAATCCCGGAGATAATCCCGCTCCGACACGAACCATACGCGACGCCCATCTGCACGAGCCTGCAAAAGCCTCGCTTGCAAACCGGGAAGCGGGTTCGACTTCTGCCGGGTTTCCCACACATTCGAGAAGCTGATGAGACTCCCGCGCCCCGTGAACGGATAGTCGATCTGCTCGATCGACGGCGGAAAGTAATGGTCAAACGATGGCGCAAACCATTCCGGAGCGACGACAAGAAGGTCCGTGGGACGCTTGTTCGCGTTTATTTCGAGAGCAACCTCGCGCGCGTTGGACCGCGGCCGGCCAATGAGAGCGGGCAGCTCGAAAATCGAGCACACGATTCCGAATGAGACAAGCAGCACCGTCAGCTGCGTTTTCTGGAGCGTCGCGCGTTTTGCCAACACTTCGCCGCTCCAGAACCCCACGACCAGAAGGAGCAACGGCACGACGCTGGCAATGCCGCGTGGCAGCAGGAGGTTGTTCAACGGTGACACGATCATCGCGGCGGCGAGCGAAGCGAGCACGACGTTCCTGATGAACCGCGAGCGTTCGAATCGCACATCGCCCGTCGCTCCCACCGGATGGTGATCGCCGCCGGCGTTTCTTCGATGCGAAAACGTCGCCGTCGCAACCGCCAGTATCGCTGCCGCCAGCGCCGCGACAGAAACTGTCTCCCGCGCGGCAAGTCGCCCAGTCAGCACGCTCTCGACGATTCGAAAAAACCCGAACAGCAGATAACGTACGGTGTCTTCGACTCCGTCGATCGGAAGCGAACCGTGACCCGCGTGAGTGACCTGGTAGAGAAGCGATGGCAGCCACGGTGAGTAGGCGAGAACGACCAACCCGCAACAGATGAACCACTCTCGCAGAGGCGCTTCCGCCTTCTGACGCAGCAGCAGCGGAACGACGGCGAGCTGCTGGCCGCCGAAAATCAGCCAGCCCCAGCTGTGGGTGTACAGCATGAGCGCAGTCGCCACTACATAAACAGTCCATGCACGGCGGCGCGATCCTGTCATCGCCAGCGCCATCGCGCTCGCTGAAATCAGCGCCAGCAGGGAAAGCAGACCATAGGGTCTCAACTGTGACGCATGCTCGACCAGCTGCGAAGCAAATGCCGCGAAGACCGCGCAGATGAGCCCGACTCGTTCGTCGAACAACGCGCGGCCTGCGATGAACATTGCGGGGACGATGGCGGCTCCGAGCAGGACCGGAAGAAGCATCGTCGCGGTGTCGCCGGGCGCCACTCTCGCCCATGCGCGCATCATCATGTAAAACAGCGGAGGATGCGATTCGTGAACCTTCAGGAAATCGATCATCTCGCGCCATGAGGGCGCGGCGACGACGTTGAGGAAGGAGCCTTCGTCAGCCCATATCCCACCGCTA
>DASWQD010000158.1:0-3647 GCA_036398255.1 Gemmatimonadaceae bacterium
CGACATCTGCCGCCAGCTCGCGCTCGTGAATCCGCGCACGATCATCACCGGGTTCGACCGAACGAATCTCACCTATCACGTGCTCCCGGCGCGGACCGACGCTGAGAAAGACACGCTGCTGGTGGAGACACTCAAGAAACACGACGGGCTTGCCGTCGTGTATGCGGCCACGCGGAAATCCGTCGACCGTCTCAGCTTTCTGCTCGAGCAGGAGGGGATTGCCTCCGCAGGTTATCACGCCGGCCTCGACGATGGCCATCGCCGCGAAGTACAGGAGGCGTTCATGACGGAGCGCATCCGCGCGATCATCGCGACGAATGCGTTCGGAATGGGAATCGACAAGCCCAACGTCCGGCTCGTGATTCATCATTCGATGCCGGGCACACTCGAAGCGTATTACCAGGAGGCAGGACGCGCCGGACGGGACGGGAAGCACTCCGAGGTTTTTCTGCTCCACTCGTTCCCCGATCGCTTCACTCACGAGTTCTTCATCAAGGGCGCCTATCCCGAGCGGTCCGTTGTCGAGAAGGTTTACGCGGGACTCGCGCGTGCAGCGCAAAGAACGGAGACGCTGCCGGATTCCGTCGAGGACATCGTGCCTCTCGTCGGAGGCAAGATCAGTCCGAGAGAAGTGGAGAGCTCGCTTCGCATCCTTTCTCATGCGCAGGCAATCGCGGGATCAGAGAGCTCGACGTCGATGGTTTCTGTGCGACTTCTCGCAACCGCCGACCGCATTCGGAGGGAGATTACCGGCGATGCCAACCCCGAGCTCGGTCTGCTTCGCGCGTTGTGGAAGGTTGCCGCCGAAGAGCTGCACACCGGCGCCACCATAGATCTCGACGCGCTCCCACCGGGACTTGGTCGAAGGTCTGGTGCGGCTTCCTTGCTCGATGCCCTCCAATCGCGACAGTTCCTCGTGTGGCAGCGGCTGGGTGGAGGAATGCGGCTCACGAGTCCCAACGCTCCGTTGTCCCGCTTTCGCATCGACTGGAGCGCTACGGATCGTCGGCGAGCAGCCGATCTCTCGAAGCTGGAAGCAGTGCAGCGGTACGCATATGCGAAGACGTGCAGGCGTGCATTCGTACTTCGCTACTTTGGCGATCCTGCGGCGCGCCCGCGCTGCGACGGCTGCGACAACTGTCTGGGAATTGCCCGGTCCCGCGAGCCTGCGGCGACTCGCGTTGCGAAGAAGACCGGCAGGCGGAACGATCGCCGACCCACGCCATCGACGCGCGCGCTCACGCCCGTCACCGATGCCGAAGACACCACGCTCACCGACGCCGAGCAGCGCCTGCTGCTTGCCCTTCGCGAGAAGCGCCGGGAGATCGCCCGAAACGATGCAGTGCCTGCATATATTGTATTCTCCGACCGCACGCTCGCGGAGATGGCGCTCAGAAGGCCGGCGTCACTCGAAGCGATGGCGAATGTGCGTGGCGTTGGCGAGATGAAGCTCGCCCGCTACGGCGAGCAGTTTCTCGCAGTCATTCGAAGCGCCGACGAAACCGAAGCAGCCTGAGGCTCGATGGAAGATTCGCTCTACTTCAGCGACCAGCATATGGCAGTTCGCGACATGGTGCGGGAGTTCGCTCTCGACGAGGTCGCGCCCGTGGCAGCGCGGTTCGATGCCTCCCAGGAATTTCCGTGGGAAAACATCCAGAAGATGGGCGAGCTCGGCCTGCTCGGAATTCCATGGCCCGAGGAGCTTGGCGGCGCAGGACTGGACACGCTGAGCTACATGATCGCGATTCACGAGATGGCGAAGGTCGATGCCTCCCACGGCATCACGATTTCCGCGCACACCACGCTCGGTACGTCGCCAATAGTCAACTTCGGAACGCGCGAGCAGAAGGAGCGATACGTTCCGATTCTCGCGTCAGGAAAGGTTCTCGGCGGGTTCGGACTGACCGAGCCATCGGCCGGCAGCGATGCCGCCGGCACGCGCACGACGGCCAAGCGAAAGAACGGCTACTACGTTCTCAACGGCTCAAAGGTGTTCATCACCCACGGCGGAGTCGGCGAGGTATTCGTCGCCACGGCTGTCACTGATCCGAAGGCGGGAACGAAAGGCATATCATCGTTCATTCTCACTAAGGAAGCCGATCTTTCCCACCGGCCGGAAAGCGTCACGATTGGGCATGATGAGTCGCTTCCGAACATGTCGGGATTCCGGTCAGGCAAAAAGGAAGACAAGCTCGGGTGGCGCGCTTCAGATACACGCGAGCTGATTTTCGAGGACGTCGAAGTACCGGAAGAGAACAGGCTCGGTGAAGAGGGCATGGGGTTCATCAACTTCATGCAGACTCTCGACGCCGGCCGGATCGGAATCGCCGCGCTCTCCCTGGGAATCGCTGAAGGCGCATTCGAGCAATCGCTGCGCTACGCGGCCGAGCGCCGCCAGTTCGGACGGTCAATCGCGAATTTCCAGGGAATCCAGTTCCAGCTTTCCGACATGGCGACGGAGATCGAAGCCGGAAAGCACCTGATGTATCACGCGGCGTGGCTCGCCCAGCACAAGAAGCCATTCGGCAAGGAAGCCGCGATTGCCAAGCTGTTCTGCTCGGAGCTGGCGATGCGCGCCACCATCAAGGCAATCCAGATTCACGGCGGCTACGGATATACGAAGGATTATCCGGTGGAGCGCATGATGCGCGACGCGAAGATCTGCGAGATCGGAGAAGGGACGTCGGAAATCCAGCGTGTGGTAATCGCGCGGCATCTGCTCCGGGGCATTCTCGATTGACCTACTCCGAGATCGCGAAGAAGCTGCGCCTGCCCCTCGGCTTCCTCTTCGGGATTGCGTATCTGATCTGGGCGCAGCCGACCATGCTGACTCTGGCTGTCGGCGGAGCAATTGCCTTTGCTGGAGTTCTCGTCCGGGCCTGGGCCTCGGGACACATTTCGAAGAACCGCCGACTCGCCGTGACGGGCCCATATGCGCACACGCGGAATCCATTGTATTTCGGGAGTTTCCTGATCGGAGCGGGTTTCGCGGTCGCCGCTCACTGGGGTCTCCTGCTCGTCGTCATCGCGTTCTGGGCTCTCGTCTATGCGCCTACCATGGAGCGCGAAAGGCTGAACATCCGCGAGCGCTTTCCCGACGCGTACGACCGCTACTCGGCCAACGTCCCGGCGTTCGTGCCGCGAATGACGCCTTGGCGGGATGACGATCCCGACGCGGGCGGGTTCGATCCAGCCTTGTACATGAAGCACGGAGAATGGAAGGCGGGAATCACATACCTGCTGGTCATGGCATGGCTCGCATTCAGGGTGAAACGCGGCCTGTAAGTCGTTGTCGCTGTTGCAAAAAGCCGCCACATGCCTATACATTTTGCCACAGACTACTGCCCGGCCGGCATGGGAATGAGCGCGCGACTCGCGCCATTCGCCACCATGACGGAAAGGGCGCACCACAATAAGCAGCTCGTACAAGCAAGGCGTCGCATAGGTGCGCGCCCACAATAAGGAACATCCGCCACCATTCGTGACGCCGAGTCGCCGTCATGTCTGCCCGGCGGATCATGATGAAACGAGAGATCCTCATTAACGCCGGCCCGCGCGAAACGCGGGTGGCGATTCTGGAGGACGAGAAGCTGGTTGAGCTTCTCGTCGACCGTCCAGACAACCGCCGCATGGTCGGCGACATCTAC
>DASWQD010000159.1:0-4987 GCA_036398255.1 Gemmatimonadaceae bacterium
AGTTCATCTCGATTCTGCGAACGCCGACATCGCCATGGCTGCCGAGTGAGTGGGTCCAGACAGGCGTGATGAGCTGGCTCGGCGAGGAGCCGGATCCACTTCCGCTTTATCTGCTCTGGTCCACGGCCGGAGCATTTCTCGTCATTGGGGCAGTGATTCAGCGGGCGCTCTATTCGATCGGATTCACGAAGGCGCAGGAGAGCGGGGACCGGTGGGTAAGGCAGACGATCTTCGCCGGTGCGCTTCACAAGCTCCTCACGCCGCTCGGTCTCGTGAGGAGAGAGCTCGTGATGAAAGAGGTGAGACTTTTCTTCAGGGACACGACACAGTGGTCGCAGCTGATCCTGCTCGCAGTGCTCGTCGTCGTCTACATCGCCAACATCAAGTTTCTTCCGATGAAGGGCGAAGGGGTGTCGTTCTTCGTCGGCAACCTGATCCCGTTTCTGAATCTCGTGCTGTCCGGATTCGTGCTGGCGTCGATCGCTGCGCGTTTCATTTTTCCGGGTGTGAGCCTCGAGGGACGCACGATGTGGCTTCTCAGGTCGAGCCCGCTCCCGATGCGCGACCTGCTCTGGTCGAAATTCTGGGTCGGAACGATTCCCCTGCTTTTCTTTGCGCTGGCGCTCGTGCTCATCACCGGATTTCTGATGAAAGTGAGTGACTTCATCATGATCGTATCCGTGCTCACGATCACGATGATGACGTTTGCGATCGCGGGCCTCGCTGTCGGGTTTGGCACTCTCTACCCGCGGTTCGATACGGAGAATGCCGCGCAGATCCCGACTTCATTCGGCGGCCTGCTCTTCATGATGGCATCGATCGTCGTGATCGGTGCAGTGATCACTCTCGAAGCGCGTCCGGTGTTCAGCTACCTCGCGTCGAGATCGTTCGGCTCGGATCGCGACCCGATGGAAATGATCTGGGGTTTCGGATTTGCGTTCCTCATCTGCGCAGCCGCCACGATCCTTCCGGTGCGAGCCGCTCGAAAACGACTCGAGGCGCTGGAGTTCTAGGCCAGCGCCGCTCCGCAGCGCGAGCAGAATCGCGCTTCTGTCTCCGGCCGCGCGCCGCACTTCTCGCACACACGGGATCCTGCCGATCGCATCGCGGCGATTGCGCGCTGCGTATACGAAGCTTTGAGAGAGTCGTAATCAACGTCGGAAAGTTTTCCGGTGGCGCGGTCGAATTCGATTTCCCGAAGCGCGTCGACGGCCTGCGTCTCGTCGTCGGGCGCGCTAGGATTCGCCGATGCGCCAGTGTCACCGGGCGGTGGATAGCCGATGAGCAGCGGAAGAAGCACGAACGACAATGCTCCCAGCGCGAGGACGGTTCCGACAACGAGCGCGCTCAACTGTCGTCCTTCATGCGGGCATCGAGCCGTGCGAGCTCTTCGGGAGATGCCTCCAAGCCTGTCGGCGTGGCGAGCCGCGGCTCAGCCTTCGCACGCGCGCCCCACCGGCGGATGAGAACCGCCACGATCCCACCGCCGCCGATAACCGCGGCGAACGGCATGATGTAGCCGAGCCAGTTGAAGCCTTTCTTGAGAGGCGCCATGAGCACTCTCTCTCCGTACACGCTCTGGAACGCGCCCATGATTTCAGCCGCGTTGTACCCGCCGGCAACGAGAGAAAGCACGTCACGATGCATGGCCGGCGAGACGCCACAGGAAAAATCGGTGGTTCGACAGGTGAAGACGTCGAGCACACAGCCGCACTGACACTTGATCTGATGCTCGAGCTCGTCCCGCGACTCGTCGCTCATGGAAGGTTGTGAACCGGGCTTCGGCGCGAGCTTTACGGGCAGATACGCATCCTGCTGCATTGGCCCAGCGAACGACTGCGTGGTCTGCATCGAGAGGAGCTGCCGCGGAACGAGCAGCGATGCCCCGACAGCCGCCGCTGTCGCAGCGAACTGGCGCCGCGTCTGCATCAGACGCCCGCGAGCTCGCGCTCGATAGCCGGCAGCTCAGCTGGAGGCATCGCAACGGCGTAGCCTGTCTGCACCCGCTTTCTCTCCGCCTGCGGCCACATCACGATGAGTCCGCCAATGGCCATCAGCGCGCCGCCGAGCCAGACCCACCGCACGAGCGGATTGAATGTCACGCGGATCTCAGCGGCCTGGTCCTCGCGCACTCCAGCGAGCACCACGTACACGTCCTGTCGCCACGACTCCCTGATCCCCACTTCCGTCGAGGGCTCGAAGGTCGGAGCGCCGCGACTGTCCACGTGCTGTCGCTTTTCGGTGGTAAGCACACCAGCGCTCTTCCCATCGCGTGTGAGATCGAGAGCGAGAGCAGTGACCTGACGGTTGAGCAGGTTGTACTGTGACAGACCCTGGCTCACAAAGCGCCACCTGTGGCCGAACGGATCGGTGAGCTCCTTCGACTCCCCGTCCTTGAGCGTCACGTCGAAGTCCTTCTTGAACGCCAGCCCTGCGAACGCCGCGAAGACGATTACCACGCCCATGTGGACGATGTATCCGCCGTAGCGACGACGATTGCGCGACACGAGACGCGCAAATGCGGATGCTACCGGCTCGCCGTACATCCTTCGGCGCGCTCCGACTCCCTTGTAGAACTCCTGGATCACCGTCATCGCGACGAACGCGGAAAAAACGTAGGCCACGATCGCGGTGAAGTCGCGCATCCCACCAGCCACAAGGGCGATTCCAGCGGCGACAGCCGCCAGCGTCGGCCCGGCAAACTGACGCTGGAGATTTCCGAGTGATGCGCGCCTCCATGCGATGAGCGGGCCGATGCCTGTCAGCAGGAGAAGCGTGAGACCAAGCGGAACGTTGACGGCGTTGAAGAAGGGCGGACCGACAGTGATCTTCTCGCCCCGCACGGCTTCAGTGATGATCGGGAAGATCGTCCCCCAGAGAACGGAAAAAGCGATCCCGACGAGGACGACATTGTTGTAGAGGAAAGCAGCTTCCCTGCTCACCATGCTCTCGAGACTCGCCTTGGCCTCGAGATCCTTGAGCCGCGTCGTGACGAGATACGCGGTGATGACGATCGCAAGCAGAAGGAATCCGGCAAACCAGTTCCCCACCGGAGACTGCGCGAACGAATGAACACTGGAGATGATTCCGCTGCGAGTGATGAACGTCCCGAAGATCGACAGCAGAAACGTCGACACCACGAGCGTGACATTCCACTTCCGGAGCATGCCGCGCTTCTCCTGCACCATGATCGAGTGCAGGAACGCCGTATTCACGAGCCATGGAAGCAGCGAAGCGTTCTCCACGGGGTCCCACGCCCAGTATCCGCCCCATCCCAGCTCGACGTACGCCCACCACATTCCCAGCACGATTCCCGTGGTGTTGAAGAACCACGAGACGAGAGTCCACTTCCGTATTGCCGCCAGCCATTCCGCGTCGAGCCGCCGAGTGATGAGCGCAGCGATGGCGAACGCGAACGGAATCGTCGTACCGACGTAGCCCAGGTAGAGATTCGGCGGGTGGATGGCCATGCCGGGATTCTGAAGCTGGGGATTCATTCCGCGCCCATCGGGCGGTATCCAGTCGAGCCGCTCGAACGGGTTCGCGCCAAGGCACATGGTCGCGAGGAAAAAGATCAGCACCACGGCGAGCGTGCCCGATACGAACGGCATCAGCTCGCGGTTGCGCGCGCGATTGCTGTAGACCGCGATCGCGGAATAGATGGCCAGGATCAGGCACCAGAACAGCATCGAGCCCGCCTGTCCCGCCCAGAACGCCGTAAAGGTGTAGACCTTCGGAAGGTTCGCGCTCGAGAACGACGCGACGTACTTGATCGAGAAGTCGTGCGTGAAGAGCGCCGTCCACAAGCCGGCAGACGCGAGCACCACCATCGCAAGTGTCGCGTATATGGCGCGCTCGCCGCTCAGGGTCAGGTCATGACGTTTGAGCGCTCCGCCGGCATATGACACAGTCGCCGCCCAGGTCGCCATCAGCAGCGCGACCCAGAGGGACAGCTCACCGATGAGAATCACGCGCCGCTTGCCGCCGAGCGGTAGCCTGGCGTGTCCTTGTATTTCTCCGGCGCGTTCTCGTATCGCGACGCGCACTTCGCGAGCAGCGTGGTCGCCCGGAAAGTCCCATCGCGTCCCAGTCGCCCTTCGACGACTACGTCGACGCCATCGGTAAACGTGTCCGGCGTGATTCCGCGATAGACGACGTTGTACGTCTTGGCGCCGTCGGTCATCGCGAAGGAGGTCTCCCGCCCGCCGGCAGCCCGCTTGATGGAACCGGGCACCACCCGCGCGCCGACCTTCACTCCCGTTTCGTAGAACGTCGGATCAGCGACCGTCTTGGCCGAGAGCTCGCCGGGAGTCAGATAATAGACGGCCGTTTCCTTGATGGAGCTCGCCATCAGGTAGCCCGCCGTGCCAAGCACGAGGGCGCCGCCGAGAAGAAATTTTGTCCGTGGCTTCACAGCTGGTGAATATATCGCTCAGCGCTGAGTTTTGTTCACCACAAGCAGTGCGGCGCCCGCCCCGAGGGCGTCCCAGGCGAGGTCGCCGAAGCTGAAGCTCCCTTTGACTCGGCGGTCATGGATCTCCCTGCCGAGCGACACGCCGGTGACCGTTCCGAGGCCGACCCCTCGCGCTGTCGAGAAGCTCGCGCCCGCTGCCTCTGCCCCCGCGAAGGCCATCGTTTCCACAAACCCCGCGATGAAGAAGTGCTTCACCTTGTCCTGTCCGACTATCGAGCGTTGCGCGCGCGGGGGAATGCAGGCTGCCAACGCGAGAGACAGCACAAGCATCCATCCGCGCATTAGCGCTCCGCCCAGAACAGCGCGGTGTTCACCGCGCGGCTCCATCCGGACATGAGGGCTGATCTCTCGTCACTGCTGATTCGCGGAGCGAAAGTCGTGAACTTGCGAACAGCGTGAAATTCGGCTGCGTCCTTCCACACCCCTGAGGCGATACCCGCAAGTCCCGCAGCGCCCATCGCGGTCGTTTCGACGATCTCCGGGCGCTCCACCGGCACGCCGATCACGTCTGCC
>DASWQD010000160.1:0-6912 GCA_036398255.1 Gemmatimonadaceae bacterium
TCAGTGCAGGAACGTCGAGATGGACCTGCCCGAGGTCGTTTCGGAGCTGCGGTTGACCGTCGATACGGCGGAGGACCTCGAGCTGGTGCGCGCGATCTATTCGGGGCTTTACGAGAGGAATCCGGCATTCAATCTCGTGGACATTCTGGACTACCTGAACGCCAACCCGCATCTCCTCCAGATCAACCGGCACGTCGAGCAGAAGGCGGTGCGCGCATGACCTATACGGCCGCACTGATCGGCTGCGGAAAGATTGGGAGCCGCTTCGCCGATGATCCGCTGATGAAGGGCGACATCTTCTCCCACGCCGAGGCGTACACGAAATGCCCGGATACGGAGCTCGTCGCGGTTGTCGACACGGATGCGGCGGCGCTTGCGCGGTGCGGCGAGCGGTGGAACGTGAGCAACCGCTTCGCGACCGTTGGCGATCTCATGAGCGAGGTGAAGCCACAGATAGTGAGCGTCGCAACTCCAACGTCGACGCACTATTCGACGCTCGTGCAGCTGCTCTCGGGCGATCACCGGCCTCTCGCGATCCTCTGCGAGAAGCCGCTGGCCTCCACTCTCTTCGAGGCAGAGCGCGCGGTCGCGCTCGCGAAAGAGAAAGGTGTTGTGCTCGTCGTGATGCACATGCGGCGGTACGCGAACAACATGCGAAATCTCCGCGAATTTCTGCGGGGCGGCGGAATCGGCGAGCTGCGCAATGTCAGCGGATGGCTGACCAAGGGAACTATTCACAACGGAACGCACTGGTTCGACCTGCTGCGCTTTCTCGTCGGCGAGGTGAGGTGGGTGCACGGCATCAACACGTTCGAGGAAGCCGGTGACGATCCGACGCTCGACGTCGCAATGGGACTCGAGAACGGCATGCTCGCCACGATGCGCTCGGCGGAGGTTGCCAATTTCACCATCTGCGAAATGGATATCATGGGCTCGAAGGGGAGGGCCCAGATCGTTGACTCCTCTTACCAGGTCCACATCTCCGCCGCCGTGCCGAGCCCGCGGTACAGCGGCTACGTGGAGCTGATGCCATCGTCGGTAGATATGGGCGACCGGAAGGATGTCATGCTCCATGCGGTGGAAGACGTCGTCCGTTGTCTGAAGACAGGTGCCACCCCGCAGTCTACCGGCGACGATGGCGTTGCTGCTCTCAGGATCGCGCTTGCCGCGCACGAGTCCGCGAGAACGGGACCGGTGATCGACCTCACGTGTCCGCCATGGAGCTCGACCAGGTCGTGAGCAGGCTCGCGATCAATGGCGGCCCGCCGGTGCGAACGACGCCGTTCCCGCGCTACAACACAATCGGCGAAGAGGAAAAGCAGGCAGTCATGCAGGTCCTCGACGGCGGAGTGCTCTCGGGCTTTCTCGGCACATGGTCCGCTGCGTTCTACGGGGGAACGATGGTGCAGAAGCTCGAGAGCGACTGGGAAGCGTACTTCAACGTTAAACACGCTCTCACGGTAAACTCGGCGACATCGGGATTGTACGCGGCGGCCGGCGCAGCCGGCATCGGTCCCGGTGATGAAGTCATCGTCGCGCCGTACACGATGACGGCGTCGGCTTCCGCTGCGGTAGTCTATGGTGCGATTCCGGTCTTTGCGGACATCGACGAAGAAACGTTCTGCATCACACCGGAATCGATCAGGGAGCGACTGAGTCCGTACACAAAAGCGATCATCGTTGTTGACCTCCTCGGTCATCCAGCCGAGATGGACGAGATCATGGAGATCGCGCGAGAGCGCAACCTCGTTGTGATCGAGGATGCAGCGCAGGTGCCCGGCGCGATGTACAAGGGTCGACCCGCCGGAACGCTCGCCGACATTGGGGTCTTCAGCCTCAACTACCACAAGACAATTCACACCGGTGAAGGCGGAGTAGTGGTCACGAACGACGACCGTCTCGCGGACCGCGTCGCCCTCATTCGCAATCACGGTGAAGTAGTGGTGAAGGACAAGGGCGTCGAGGAGATCGTGAACCTCGTCGGCTTCAACTACCGCATGACAGAGGTCGAAGCAGCGATCGGAATCGAGCAGCTGAAGAAGCTGCCGTCGCTGCATCCGCCGAGAGTCAGGTGCGCCGACTTTCTCACCGAGCGACTGAAGGAATTGCCTGGTCTGAAGACGCCTGTCGTTCGGGATGGCGTGGTTCACGGCTATTACCGGTACGCTCTTCGCTTCGATGAGGATATCGTCGGGGTCTCACGCGACATGTTTGTCGAGGCGCTGAATGCCGAGGGAATTCCGATGGTGAAGGGTTACACCGAGCCGCTGTACCTGGAGCCGATGTACCAGCGCCGCATCGCCTTTGGAAAAAATGGATTTCCCTGGAGCTGGCCAGGTTGGAAGGGCGCGGTGAGTTACGCTCCCGGATCGTGCCCCGTGGTGGAGCGTCTCTATTATCGCGAGCTCATGTGCACCGATGTGTGTCACGCGAACACCGGTGAAGCGGATCTGCAGGATGTGATCAGTGCCTTCGAGAAGGTCTACGCAAATCTTTCCGAGCTGAAGTAGGTGCTATCCTCGCCATATGCATGACGTTTTGGTGAAGCGATCCAACGGATGTTACGGATCAGATGCGGAACGGCATCTTGATTCCTTGTTGAACGACAAAAATCACCATGGTTTACTGTTTCTGATTCGTCTGATCCGTCAGCTGCCGCTGGCAAAGACCCGCATCGTCCTGATATGAAACTCTCGTCTCTCGATGAGCTTCCGAAATTCTCGAAATGGCCGGCCCGGCTTCTCGGGCTCGAGCCGTGGGAAACCAGGGAAAAGACCGCGGAGGAGATCGAGAGGGAATTCGGGAGGGAGAAGTGGGGAGCTCTGCTCGAAAGGTTCAAATCGAATCCTGGCGCAAGACTCGAGGACGTAGACCGATGGGCGGCCGGTGATGCGACTCTGACAGTCGCCTCCGTGGACCAGCACATCGTGGAGATGAGCCCCGAGGAATCGCATGACGCGTATATCGCATACATCGCTGCGGCGCTCGAGCCACACCTCCCGGCGGGCGGCCTCGCCGAGCTTGGATGCGGATACGGCAGTGCGATCCTTGGGCTCGCAAGGAAGGCATCGTTTCAGGACATGCCCTATTTCGCGGCGGATTTCACGAGCACCGGTCCGGAATTGGCGGGCCTGATCGGCATCGCGGAATCGATCAGGCTGACGACCGGGCGCGCAAACCTGCGCGAGAACCCTGTCACCGATCTCGCGATTCCGCCGGGATCTCTCATCTACACGGCCTACGCAGCGCAGTACGTCGAGCACCTCGCCGCTGAGTTCGTTGCAGGTCTCATCGCGCTCGAGCCGAAAGCAGTGGTGCACGTCGAGCCGGTCTACGAGCACTGTGACCCCGCGACACTGCTCGGTCTGCTGAGGCAGCGTTATATTCAAGCCAACGGATACAATCGTAATCTCTCAACTATTCTGCACGATCACGAACGTCAGGGATCGCTCGAGATAATCCGCGAGAGCGTTCCCGGATTCGGGCCGAACCCGTTGCTCGCGGCGTCGGTGATCGCCTGGAGGCCCACGGCTTCCGGACTACCAACAGACTGAACTTGCGCTCTGCATTGAAATCGCTGAACCGGTATGCGCGAATGGCCGCGCACATCGCAATACAAAAATCACCGAAGCAGGTGCAGGCGCTCTTCAAGCATACCGAGGAGCACCAGCGCCGCGGCATGACGCGGCTGTACGACAGGGGATCGCCGATCGACCCGTCGAAGGGCACGCTCCTCTTCTGGGTACCGGGCGGCATGCCGCTGCTGCTTCACGTCGAAGCATCGATCGCCGCGGCGATGAAGCTTCGCGGATACAACGTCCACGCGATCATCTGCAACGCGCCCTATCGCGGCTGCGCGATCCGCACGGTACAGGAAGGCGTTCCTATCGCGAAGTGGCGCGACGTCTGTCCTGCCTGCACGCGAAAGACGACCGCGGTGCTCGAGACGATGGGCATCCCGTTCTCGTACAATGGTGATTTCGTCACCGATGAGGAGCGGGAGCGGCTCTGGCATCAGACCGCCGACGTGACGTGGGACACGCTCGACACGCTCGAATGGGATGGACTCAACGTCGGAAAGAACGTCAGATCGTCGATAGTTCGGTACCTCCAGGGTGCTGCGCTCACCGGTCACGAGGCGATCGTTCACGAATACGCGTACAGCGGCATAATCGCGGCATGCACCGCCGCCCGGGCGTTCGACCGCTTCAATCCGTGGCGCGTGTACATGTCCCACGGCACATACATCGACTGGGGACCGGCGCTGCACACTGCATTCGATCGCGGAATCCCGGTCACTGGATGGAAGGCATCGTACCTTTCGTGGCATTTCTACCTCCGGCACGTCGAGGATCCGAGTCGAATCGACTTCAAGAAGCTGAGCCGCACATGCTGGGACGACATCAAGGCGAAGAAGCTCACGCCCGCGGAGGAAGCGCGCCTCGACAAGTTCCTCGTTGACCGGTATCACAACAAGATCAGCTTCGACATGAAGCACTTGATGACCTACCGCGAGGACGTTCGCGAGCTGAGGAAGAAATACGCGCCGTCCGACAAGCCGGTTTGGGCCGTGCTTGCCCATATCAACTGGGACAGCGTGTCGGACTATGCGCCGATGGCGTATCCGTCGTTCGACGACTGGATGATCGACACGATCAAGCACGCGATCCAGATCACGGACGTGCAGTGGCTCATCAAGATCCATCCAATCGAAGCGTGGGATAATCCGGCGAGCGGAGTGCAGCGTCTGATCGAGCGCGAATTCCCGTCGCTGCCCGATCACGTGCGCGTGATTCCCGCGGAGGAGGACATCAGTCCGGCGAATCTCTTCGAGCTGATCGACGGCGGAGTGACAGTGTATGGAACGGCCGGACTCGAGCTGGCGCTCATGGGAAAGCCGGTGATCCTCGGCGGTGAAGCGCATTACGGCGGACTTGGATTCACCCATGAGGGACTCACGCCGATTACGTATCGCGAGCTATTGAGAAAAGCGGCAACCCTCGGCAAGCTCACCGAGGAGCAGCGCTCCGACGTGCGGAAATACGCGTATTCGCATTTCATTCAGCGACAGGTGCCGCTCGAGATCGTGCACGATCCACGCACGGAATGGTGGGCGCTCCAGCACCAGAAGCGGGACCTGCTGCTCCCCGGGAACGATCCTTTCATACAGTTCGTGTGCGACCGGCTCGTGGATGGGCGAGATTTCAATATGCCCGAGGAGCTCGTAACCCTTTCCGAGCGAGAGGTCGGCGCGGCGTGACTTCCGCCGCCACGCCGGGCGCGGTAACCCGGCTCGTTGGCTTCGACACCGCTGGTGAGCCTTTCGTGAGCGGCGATCGCCTGCTGCGCGGGATCTATCGCGGCCAGGGCGATCTCGTTCGCCGCGTGCTTCGCGTCTGCGAGGAGCACGATCTCTTCTCGCACGGGATCGTCGCCACCCGTGAGCTCGAGCACAATCCGCATCCCGAGCTCGATTACGAGATGGTGCTCGAGCACGAGCGGGTTCCGTTTATCTCGTATCCCCACGAATGGTCTGCGTCGATGTTCAAGGAAGCGGCGCTGCTTCACGTCGCGCTGTTCGAGCGCCTCGAGGAGCATTCGCTGACGCTCAAGGACTGGCATCCGCTGAACATTCTGTTCTCCGGAACCAAGCCGGTCTTTGTCGACTTCACATCGATCATTCCGATCGATCACCTGCCCTCGCAGCCGCATCTCAAGTCCGGGCTTCCACCGCGCTGGTTCTCGGATGGGTGGGATGCGACGTCGAAAGCCGTGTACGAGATGTACCGGCTGATGTACGAGCCTTATTTCGGGCTCCCGCTCGCGATGATGGACCAGGGGCATCACGCGCGCGCGCGGAAGCGCATCTACGAGACTACACTGAATACCGGCAGCGACGTGATCACGCGGCGCGAGGTATTCGATCACTCGCTCTTCAACCGCATCTTCTATGAGCTGGAAGAGCGGATGCTGCGAATCTCATTGTCGGACCAGGGACCGAGAAAGGCGCGGTTCTTCAAGCGAGTGCGTCACAGCCTTGCGAAGCGAAAGGCATCGCTCAAGGGCAGCGCGTACAGCAGCTATTACGAGGACAAGAACGAAGCCTTCGCCGCCGAGCCGAACGCCGAGTGGACCAACAAGCAGCACGGTGTGCACAGGGCACTGGCGACGATGCGTCCTGCGACCGTGCTCGACCTCGGCAGCAACACCGGCTGGTTCTCGATGCTTGCAGCAAAGCTTGGCGCCAGAGTTGTCGCAGTCGATCTCGACGAGGCGTCGGTCGACAGGCTCTTTGCCGACGCACGCAGGGAACAGGCGGACATTCTGCCTCTCGTCGCGAACCTCGTGCGCCCGCTTCCCGAGATGCAGGCCAAGGTCTTTGCCGACGAGCCGTCACTGTCGTTGATAGGCGACGGCGCGCCGGTGGTTGCGGCCCCGGACACCCGGCTCAAATGCGAGATGGTGATGGCCCTCGCCATTGTGCACCATCTTGCCCTTGGGCAGTCTCATCCCTTCGACGAGATCGCGAACATACTCGGCCGGCTCTCGACGAAGTATCTTTGCGTCGAGTTCGTCGAGCTGAACGACGTGATGATCACCAGCGAGCGCGGATTCTTCCCGGCGTATAACGCTGCGCCGGAATCGTTCAGCTGGTATTCGAAGGAGAATTTCGTGACAGCGCTGGGCTTTCAGTTCGACCACATCGAAGAGATTCCCTCCCATCCCGAAACGAGAACGCTGCTGCTCTGCAGCCGCGCATAGAGAGCCAGAATGGAAGAGTACGCGAAGGTCGAGGAATTCGTTCGCAATGAGATTGCGGCAATCACGGGGCAGCCGGTTGAATCCGTCACGCCCGCTACCGTGCTCGTCGGAGGCGGACGGGTCGTCGATTCGGCCGATCTCGTAATGCTT
>DASWQD010000161.1:0-1862 GCA_036398255.1 Gemmatimonadaceae bacterium
CGCTGGCTCAGACCCACGCCGGTCGCGCCTGCGATTACCGCTGGTATCCAGCCGCCACTGGGAGTTACGCTCACCACCCAGCCTTCGGCATCCGCGGTCTCGATCGAAGTAGTGCCACGATAGAAGGCGTCCCTGAATGCGGCATCAGCCATCGGAACTGAGCCGCTGTCGCCCACCGGCTTGTCCTGCTGTCCGCTCTTCGGTTTTTCGTCAGGCGCCGGCACGACGGTCCACTTCGCGAGCAGCTCGGCGAACGGATTCCTGCCGCCCTCGTAGGCGAAAGGATCACCCGGCTTGATCGTCGGGTCGTTTCGCTCCCAGTTGATCTGCGCGTAGCGTGCCTTCGCGTATTCCTTCGAGAGAAGGCCTTTCGCAGGCTCCGCCGGCGCGAAGTACGGATCGCCGTAGTAGAAGTCGCGATCGGCGAAGGCCAGGCTCATCGCCTGATACACGGTGTGCATGTATTTCGGCGAATTGTATCCCATCGACTTGAGATCGGCGTTCTCGAGAATGTTCAGCGCCTGGAGCATCGCCGGCCCCTGCTGCCAGAACGGAAGCTTGTAGACGTCGATTCCCTTGTACGAAACGCTCACCGGCTCCTCGATTTTCACTTTCCAGCCGGCGAGGTCCGCCATCGTGATGAGACCGCCTTGCTCCTGTGTGCCGCGCACGAGCTCGCGTGCGATGTCGCCCTTGTAGAATCGATCGTACGCTGCGTAGATGGCGTCCTTGCGAGATTTGCCCGCCTTCAGCGCCTGGCTTTCTGCCTCCACAAGTTTGCGAAGGGTCGCTGCCAGATCCTTCTGAACGAATACCTCGCCTGCTTCCGGTCCCTCTTTCTCCGCGCCGGGATGGGTGAAATACAGGGCACGCGAATACTTCCACTTCCTTATCTCACCCTTGTGGCGCTCGATCAGCGCAGCGGTCTGCGCTTCCATGGGATATCCATCCGCCATCTCGATTGCCGGCTCGAGAATTTCGGCGAGCGACATGGTTCCGTATTCGGCGAGCATCGTCATCAATCCGCCCGGAGTGCCCGGAGTCACCGCTGCGAGCGGACCGTACTCAGGCGGATACCGATAACCCTTCGACTTGTAGAAGGCCGCTGTTGCGCCACTCGGTGCTGCGCCGAGCGCGTTGATGCCAATCACCTTCTTGAGCTTCGGGTGATAGATGAGAGCCTGGGTCTCTCCGCCCCATGAAAGCACATCCCACATTGTCGCGCCGGCTGCGAGCATCGCGCACGCCGCGTCGACAGCGTTGCCGCCTTTCGTGAAAATCATCGAGCCCGCTGTCGCGCTCAGCGGCTTTCCCGTTATTGCGATCCAGTGCTTCGCGTGGATGGGCGGCTTCTGCGTTCGTTGCGCTTCCGCCGGCGCTACTGCGGCGATGGTGAATACGGAGCTGACGAGTAGCGTGCGGATCAGGATCATTGTTCGGTCGTTGAAGGGCTCCATTCAATTTGCAACAATATTTTGCCTCCGTGACTCCGTGTCGGGTTTTCAGGTGCTGCAAGGAAGACCCATCTATATTGCAGGAGAATGCCGAAGATCGGTTCCCGCGCCAGACTCGCGATGATCATGCGAGCGCTGACACTCAGGTGCCCGCACTGCGGAGCACGCGGCATTCTCGCATCATGGTTCAAGCTCAAGGAGCGCTGCCCGCGCTGCAAGCTTCACCTCCACCGCGACGAAGGCGACTACTTCCTCGGCGCGTATACCATCATGCTCATCACCGTCGAGATGGTGTTCGCGATCGGATTCCTCGCGGTTCTCCTCATCACCTGGCCGAACCCGCCATGGGAAGCGATACAATGGGTCGGAGTCGTGGTTCTCTCGGCGGGAGTCTTGATTGCGTATCCG
>DASWQD010000162.1:0-4026 GCA_036398255.1 Gemmatimonadaceae bacterium
GTGGGTCGCAAAGCGGCAGCTCGCTGAGCGGCGACCTGCTCTCGGCACCGACCTTTGCCGAGTTCAAGGATCGCGCAGAGCGCGCTTTTATCCTGGCGAAGCTGCGCGAGCATGACTGGAATGTCAGTGAAACGGCACGAGCCGTGGATATGCCGCGCTCGAACCTGTACAAGAAGATTGAACGCTACGGATTGGTCAGAGAGGAAACGTGAGTAGGTGAGCAAGAAGTTCAAAAACTACATCGGCGGTGAATGGGTTGAGCCGGCCAGCGGGGATTATTTCGAGAATCGCAACCCAGCGAACAAGAGCGATCTGATCGGCCTGTGGCCGCGCTCGAACCGGGAAGATCTCGAGCGCGCCGTCGCCGCCGCCCGGAGCGGGTTCGAAGTCTGGCGCCGTACCCCGGCGCCGCTGCGCGGTGATGTGATTCGCCGTGCGGGCGACATCCTCGCGGAGCGCAAGGACGAAATCGCACGCGCGATGACCCGCGAGATGGGCAAGGTGCTCAAGGAAACGTCCGGCGATGTGCAGGAAGGGATCGACACCGCCTATTACGCGGCCACCGAAGGTCGCCGGCTGTTCGGTCACACCGTGCCCAGTGAGCTGCGCGACAAGTGGGCGATGTCCTATCGCCGGCCGATCGGTGTGGCCGGTCTGATAACGCCGTTCAACTTCCCGCTGGCGATTCCGACGTGGAAGATGTTTCCGGCGTTGGCTTGCGGAAACGCCGTGATCCTCAAGCCGGCCGAAGACGTTCCGCACTCCGCGACCCTGCTGGTGGAAGCGATGATCGAGGCGGGCATTCCGAAGGACGTGATTCAGCTGGTGCACGGCCTCGGCGAAGAAGTGGGCGCGGCCATGGTCGAGCATCCGGACATCCCGGTCATTTCCTTCACCGGTTCGACAGCCGTTGGCGCAAGCATTGGAGAAACTTGCGGACGCATGCACAAGCGGTTGTCGCTGGAGATGGGCGGCAAGAACGCGCAGATCGTCATGAGCGACGCCGATCTCGAGCTTGCCCTCGACGGCGTGCTTTGGGGCGCATTCGGCACGACCGGACAACGCTGCACGGCGACGAGCCGTCTATTACTACAGGACTCGATTCACGATCAGTTCCTCGATCGGCTGGTGGCGCGCACCGGCGAGCTTCGGCTCGGTGACGGGTTGAAGGACGGCTCCGAAGTTGGCCCGCTGATCAACCAGCAGTCGCTCGAGAAGACGACGCGCTACGTGGACATCGCCCGCCAGGAAGGCGACGAAGTCCTGACCGGTGGCAAGCGCGCGGGCGGGAAGGATCTGGACGACGGGTTCTTCTTCGAGCCGACGATTCTGCGCGGTGTGCGCCCCGGAAGCCGCCTCGCCTGCGAGGAAGTGTTCGGTCCGGTGCTGAGCGTGATTCGGTTCTCCGAGCTGGGCGATGCGATCCGGATCAACAACGAAGTCGAGTACGGTCTGTCGAGCTCGATCTACACGAAGGACGTGCGTAACGCCTTCCAGGCCATGACGGAATTGGACAATGGCATCACCTACGTCAACGCACCCACGATCGGCGCCGAGGCTCACCTGCCATTCGGGGGTGTAAAAAAGACCGGCAACGGACACCGCGAAGGTGGCTGGGAGGTCTACGAGTTCTATTCGGAAACGAAGGTTCTGTACGTGGACTTCTCCGGGAAACTGCAAAGGGCCCAGATCGACACCTACGATGCAGGACCGTATTGAGGTGATGGGGTGAGAAGGGGAACCGGCGAAACGGAGAGGCAGTGTTCACCGGCTCCGTTTCCCCGACTTCTCCGTTTCTCCCGTTCTCCGGTTCTCCAAACCCCTTCGGCGGTTTGACATAGAGAAATACTTCTTTTAGGATTCAACGTGTCAGTCAGACGTGAAATTCGCCGGTCACCCGCAGATCGGACACTGGACTCAAAAAGCGCAAAACAAACGACGCGCAAAGTTGGCGCGGCTCGATGGGCATGGGAGTGGACCAAGTCCCTCGTTATCGCGTTTTCGCTGTTTCTTCTGATTCGCACTTTCCTGGTGGAGGCGTTTCGGATTCCGACTGGTAGCATGGAGAACACTCTCCTCGTTGGTGACTTTCTTTTGGTCAACAAAGCCGTCTATGGCGCGCAGCTGCCCATGACGCGTTCTCACCTACCTGCTTTCGACGAACCTGAGCGCGGCGACGTAGTCGTCTTCGTTCCGCCGCACGAGCCAGATAAGAACTACGTAAAGAGATTGGTCGGCATCTCGGGCGATACGCTCGAGATGCGCAACAAGACCCTTTTCCTGAACGGTAAGGCGCTGAGCGAGCCGTACGTCCGCTATAGCGATCCGGAAAATGACGTGTACGCGCCCAGCATGTACTGGCAGTGCGAGTTCGTGCCCGCCCGGCAGGACAAGGACTGCCGTCCGACGCGTGACAACTGGGGCCCCGTGGTTGTCCCGCAGGGCAAGTACATGATGCTGGGGGACAATCGCGACGACTCCGAGGATTCGCGCTACTGGGGGTTCGTCGATCGGAATGCGATCAAAGGGAAGCCGCTCTTCATTTATTACTCGTTCGATTCCAGCACGCTGAAGCCGTTCCCATGGCTGACGCACATCCGCTGGACGCGAATCGGGGGCGGCATCCATTAAACGGACGGCGCTCGCGCCGGTCCTTCTGTCATAAAGCTCAAAGTCCAACCGGCTCGATGCGCAATGGCGCGCATGACCGGTCGCAAAACACTCACTCCGTCGTCTGGAGCTTCGCATGAGCTTTACGGCCAATCGTCGGGGCATGTACGAGGAAAGCTCGCTCGATCAGTATCTCAAGGAGATCAGCGCCTACCCGTTGCTCAAACGGGAAGACGAGATCGAGCTCGCTCAAAGAATCAGGGAGGGCGACGAGGAAGCACTGGACAAGCTCGTCCGCTCGAACCTTCGTTTCGTGGTTTCCGTCGCCAAGAAATACCAGAACCAGGGCGTTGCGCTGGGCGACCTGATCAACGAGGGCAACCTCGGCCTGATCCGCGCCGCGCATAAGTTCGACGAAACCAAAGGCATCAAGTTCATCTCGTACGCCGTCTGGTGGATTCGCCAGGCGATCCTCCAGGCTCTCGCCGAGCAGAGCCGCATCGTGCGCGTTCCGTTGAACCGCGCCGGCGCGCTGCACCGCATTGGTAAGCGGTCGAGCACATTGCTCCAGGAGCTGGGGCGCGAGCCGACCGTCGACGAAATCGCGGAAGAGCTGGAGCTCTCGCACGAAGAGGTCTCGCGCACACTCGCGATCTCGCAGACGCACCTCTCGCTGGATGCGCCGCTCACCCCGGGCGAGGACAACCGCCTGTTGGATTACCTGCCGGATCAGTTCTCCGCAGGTCCCGACGATGAGACTTATGAGCGCGCCCTCTCGACGACGATCGAGGAAGCGCTGGGGACATTGAAGGAGCGGGAGGGGAAAGTCCTCCGCCTGTATTTCGGCTTGGACGGTCAGGACCCCATGACGCTGGAAGAGATTGGCTCGCTCCTGGGGATTACGCGGGAGCGAGTACGCCAGATCAAGGAAAAGGCCCTCGTCCGGTTGCGGCACGCGTCGCGCGCGAGGTACCTGGAGACTTTCATGCAGCAGTGATTCGGGCATCGGGCTGAGGGCCCGGGCCCGGTCGAGGTTTTGGGGCACAGGCTCGTCCACGGGATCGGGCCGAAACGGCGGGACTCCTTAATAGGGGTCCCGCCTTTCTTTGGGTATTGTCCCGATCCCGGGCACGAGCCGGGGCCCCAAATCCTGACCCGGACCCGGGCCCGGAGCCCGGTGCCCCGAATTGACCAATCGGGGATAACCCTCTATTTTTCAAAGCTGTTCTAGGGATTGGTCAATCTGACGATAGAAGAATGAAGACTTTTACACCGAAGCCAGAAGACGTCCAGCGCAAGTGGTGGATCGTGGACGCGGAAGGCAAAGTGCTCGGCCGGCTGGCCAGCGAAATCGCCACCGTCCTGCGCGGCAAGCGCAAGGCGATCTTCTCGCCGCACCTGGACACGGGTGACTTC
>DASWQD010000163.1:0-4721 GCA_036398255.1 Gemmatimonadaceae bacterium
ATGGTTTTCAAAACCACAAAGACGTAGTTGCGCCTTTCTCACCGGTCTCACAGGTCTCACAAAACCTTTGCTCTGGCATTCACGAGAAATCCGGAAAGGAGATAATTTCCCCGTGTGACTGGAATCACGATCGAGCGGGTGAGAGGCAACTCTGACGCCCGCATGCTGATGAACGAGCTCGACCAGTGCGCGCGAGACGAGGGATTCACACTCCTCCTGCTCGACACATGCAGGGACAGCGCTGCCGAAAAGCTCTACGCGTCACTAGGATGGAACAGGGTAGGAATGGTGCCGAACTTCGCCCTGAACCCCGACGGGTCTCTCTGCGATACCGTCTTCTTCTACAAGGCTCTTTGACCCCACGGAGCCCGACTATTGCGGAGTGAGTGGCCACATGCGCCATGACATAGTGAAGCGCAACAACGTTACGGTTTTCGGTAAAGGAACCCAGCCCATGCTGTTCGCCCATGGGTTCGGGTGCGACCAGCACATGTGGCGGTTCGTCACACCGGCGTTCGAGAACGACTACAGGATCGTTCTGTTCGACTATGTCGGTTCCGGCGAGTCGGATCTCTTCGCTTACGATGCCGACAGGTACTCGACACTGGAGGGATATGCGAAGGATGTTCTCGATGTAATTCGAGCGCTCGATCTTCGCGACATCATCTTCGTCGGCCATTCGGTGAGCTCGATGATCGGCGTGCTTGCGGCCAACGAGGAGCCCGACCGATTCGCTCAGCTCATTCTCATCGGCCCATCGCCGCGCTACATCAACGACGAGGAATACGTCGGCGGATTCGAGAGAAAGGACATCGACGGGCTCTTCGAGATGATGGACAGCAACTTCATAGGGTGGGCGAATTTCCTGGCGCCGGCGATAATCAAGAACGCCGACCGGCCGGAGCTCGGAGAGGAGCTGACGGAAAGCTTCTGCTCCACCGACCCGGTGATTGCGCGGAGATTTGCGCAGGCCACGTTTCTCGCCGACAACCGCGAAGATCTTGCGAGAGTGACAGTCCCGTCACTCATCCTGCAATGCTCCGACGACATGGTCGCGCCCGAGCAGGTCGGCGAATTCATGAATCAACGCCTCGCGAGCAGCACGCTGCGGGTCATGAAAGCGACCGGTCACTGTCCGCACATGAGTCATCCCGACGAGACGATCGCTCTGATCAAGGAATATCTCGCGACTGCTTCAGCGACCTGAACAGCGTGGCGATGCCGGACATCACCACCGATCTCATCGACAACGCCCCATGCGGATTCCTGTCGTTTGGGGACGACGGCAAAATCGCCCTGGTCAATGCGACTCTGCTCGCGAGGCTGGGATACGAGCGTAGCGAGCTCGAGGGGCGCCATGTCGAATCGATCTTCGCCGTTGGAAGCAGGATCTTCTACCAGACTCACTTCTTCCCGCTGCTCAAGCTCCACGGGCGTGCGCAGGAGATATTCCTGCTTCTTCGATCCAAAACCGGCGAAGACGTGGGCGTTCTCACGAATGCGGCGCGCCATGAGCGAGACGGCCAGAGCGCAACCGACTGCGTCTTCATCGAAGTGGTGGAGCGGCGGAAATTCGAGCACGCGTTGCTGGAAGCGAGAGAAGTGGCGCAGCAGGCGAACGTCGAGCTCGAACAGCAGCGCCATGCTGCCGAGGAGGCAAACCAGGCCAAGAGCAGTTTTCTGGCTGTGATGAGCCACGAGCTTCGAACTCCCCTCAATGCGATCGGCGGATATGTGCAGCTGATCGAGATGGGAGTTCACGGACCCGTGACCGACGCGCAGAAGGAAACGCTCGCAAGAATCGACCGAAGCCAGCGCCATCTCCTGCGGCTCATCAATGACGTGTTGAATCTTGCCCGCATCGAATCAGGACGCGTGGATTACGTAGTGGAGCCGGTTCTCCTCGCCGACGTCGTGGGCAGCATAATGCCGATGGTGGAGCCGCAGATAGAGAGAAAAAAGCTTCGCTTCAAGGCGGAAGTCTCACCGGACCTGGTAGCAGACGCCGACCGTGAAAAAGTTCAGCAGATTCTTCTCAACCTGCTGACCAACGCAATCAAGTTCACGAGTGAGGGAGGAAGCGTATCGATTGAAGGAGGCGGATCGCCTGACTCACAGGTCTTTCTCAGGGTGACCGACACCGGAACGGGGATTCCACGAGACATGCTCGAGAAAGTGTTCGAGCCTTTCATTCAGGTGGACGCGAGCCGCTCACGATCGACCGAAGGAACGGGCCTCGGGCTGGCGATCAGCCGGGACCTCGCGCGCGGGATGAAGGGCGACCTGAACGTCGAGAGCACGATGGGAGCAGGGAGCACGTTTCAGCTCTTCTTGCCGCGAGGGAGGCAGCTGAAGCAAGGGCTGCCCTGACCGGTGAGCAGGCGTTGGAAAACGAGCCCCGCCCGCTTCAGCAAGTGGTGTACGCCGGGGACCGACTATCGATGAAAGTCCCGGGTTTCGGCGATAACTTCCCGGCATGACGAAGAAAACCGATCGGTTCATCGTGCTTCTTCGCGGCATCAATGTGGGCGGCCGCAACATGATCCCCATGGCAGACCTGCGCACACTTTGCTCGAAGAACGGCATGACGGGCGTGGAGTCCTACATTCAGAGTGGGAATCTGGTTCTCTCGGCCCCCGGAAACGCAGGATCGGTCGAAGCCGATATCGAGCGGCTCATCGAGCGGCGATTCAAGCTCAGCGTGGCAGTCATTGTGCGCCGCGCGTCCGACTGGCCAGCTTACATGAAGGGCAACCGGTTTCCCGAGGAATCGAAGTCCGAGGGAAACCGCGTCATGCTCGCGCTCTCGAAACGGGCTCCTTCACCCGGCGCGGTCGAGGGATTGCAGGAGCGTGCAGCAAATGGAGAGCGCATCAGGCAGGCGGGGGATGCGCTCTGGATCCACTTTCCCGGAGGATCGGGAACCTCGAAGCTGTCGCCTGCTGTTTTCGATCGACTCGTTGGCTCACCCGTGACGATACGAAACTGGCGGACAGTTCTCAAACTTGGTGAGATGACGGGGAAAGCATGAAATCAAGCCTTGTCCGGACAGTTGCAGTGACGATGGGAATGCTCGGAGTCGTATCTTGCAGCTCGCTCGTGGGACCACGAGCTGAGCTGGCGGAAGCGCGAGTGAGATGGTCCGAGCGCGGTCCTTCCTCGTATGTGATGACCATCGTCCGAAGCTGCGAATGCACGCCGCAGATGACGGGCCCGGTGATCGTCACGGTTCAGAACGACGTGATTGTCTCGCGCATCTACAGGAATTCCGGCGCCGCGGTAGATGCCAACCACGCCTCATTGTTCCCCGCGGTCGACGGTCTCTTCGACTCGATCGCGAGCCTGCAGGGGCAGAATCCGCACGAGATCGACGTCGACTACGACGCGTCCCTCGGGTATCCAGTCATGATCAGCGTGGACGTGCACAAGGATTATGTCGACGATGAGTTCACGGTAAGAATCTCGAGCTTCACCACGAACTAGAACGGAGCAGCTCTTGGCCTACAGCTTCATACTCGCGGACATCGAGTCGGGCGTGATGAAGATCACGCTCAACCGTCCTGACGTCCTGAACAGCTTTCATCTTCAGATGGCGCAGGAGCTTCACAATGCCCTCGATGTCGCGAGAGCGGAGAAATCCGTGAGGGCCGTACTGCTGACGGGCGCCGGCCGCGGCTTCTGTGCGGGCCAGGACCTGTCAGCGGTACCGCTCGAAGGCGCCGGCAAACTCGACCTCGGCGCGATCGTGAAGCAGACGTACAACCCTGTCATCCTGGCGCTCCGCAAGCTGGACATGCCCGTCATCTGCGCCGTGAATGGCGTCGCGGCGGGCGCCGGTGCGAACCTCGCCATCGCGTGCGACATCGTCATTGCTTCCGAATCCGCGTCGTTCATTCAGTCGTTCTCGAAGATCGGGCTGCTTCCCGATACAGCTGGCACTTTCTTCCTTCCGCGGGCAATCGGCCTCCCGATGGCTGCGGCGCTGATGATGACCGGGGACAAGATTTCCGCGACGCGGGCCGCCGAGCTGGGAATGATCTACCGTGTGGTTCCCGCCGATCAGCTCGCAGCGGAAGCGATGAAGCTTGCAGTCGCGCTCGCGCAGATGCCGACTCGAGCTCTGGCGCTCACCAAGCGCGCGCTGAACGCGTCGATGAGCAACGATCTCGAGGCACAGCTGGAGCTGGAGGAGGATCTTCAGCGCGAGGCCGGCCGCACGCACGACTTCGAGGAAGGCGTCGCGGCGTTCAAGGAGAAACGCTCTCCCGTCTTCAAGGGCGAATAGGATCTGGACGTCTTCGGGGAGGTGAGCAATCTGCTCATTGCATCACCTCCCGGTCTGGCGCGAGTTCTATTTCTTCAAGTGCGTGGCGGCAGCCTTTTTCGTCAGTGCAACGGCTGCGGTGCTGAAATTCCTTTCGGCGATTCGCTTGAAAAGGCGCTGTGCTTCGGCGCTCCGTCCGGCCTTTTCGAGTGCGACCGCGCGATAGTACGTGTAGTAAACGTTGTCCGGCGGGATCGCCTCGAGATGAGGAATTGCCGACTCCGCCTTGCCCTCCAGCAGATCCGCCATTCCGAGTAATGCATGCGCGCCCTCATTCTTGCGAGGGTTGTTTTCGGCCTGCCTGGCGTCCATGTACTCTTTCGCCTTTGCTCTTCCCGTCGCGAAATCGTGTTTGCGGATCGCGAGCATTCCAGATGTAAAAGCGCTGGTCGCCGAA
>DASWQD010000164.1:0-11654 GCA_036398255.1 Gemmatimonadaceae bacterium
GACGGAGGCGACGCCCCCGAGGATGCATGGGTCGGCGAAGTGATTCAGATCGGGGAGATGCAGATGCGCGTCGACAAGCGTGACAAGCGGTGCGTGCTGATCAACGTCGATCCTGTGACGACGGAAAAAAATCCGCTCATCCTTCGCAGCGTGGCACAGGAGAGGAACTCCTGTCTCGGCGTCTATGGAACAACAGTTCGTCCCGGCCGAGTCGCGCTCGGCGACAGCGTAAGTATTATTTGAATCAGATCAACTAGAGGAGAAGCCGATGCTGCTGATTCGCGAGGTGTTCTACTGCAAGCCAGGCAAGGTTCGCCCGATGGTGGAGAAGTTCCTGAAGATGTCCGCGATCAACGAAAAAGCGGGACTCGGGAAATTCCGGGTGATGACCGACTTCGCCGGCGAGCGCTACTGGACTATCGTCTCCGAAATCGAGGTGCCGAACATGACCGAGTTCGAGGAGATGATGGCCGGGAAAGGAATGACGGACGAGATCATGAAACAGTACGAGGAGATCATGAAGGACTACCACGATCTCATCGACCACGGCCGTCGCGAGATCTTCAAGATCGAAGAGCCGAAGAAAGCCTGATCACCGCCGAGGGCTCAATACTATAGTATCAGCCCTCGGCCGATCGCTTCAGCTCGGCGATGTCCAGCTTTTTCATCTTGAGCATCGCGTTCATCACCCGGCCAGCGCGCGCCTTGTCAGAGTCGTTCATCAGCTCGGCCATGATCACCGGGACGATCTGCCATGACAGCCCGTACTTGTCCTTGAGCCAGCCGCATTGCTGGGCGCGGATGTCGCCGCCTGCTGAAAGTCTTTCCCAGTAGCTGTCGATCTCTTCCTGCGTGTCGCAGTTCACCTGAAACGATACCGCTTCGGTGAACTTGAAATGCGGGCCGCCATTGAGCGCTGTGAACGACAGTCCCTCGAGCTCGAAGTCAGCCGTCATGACGGAGCCTGGCGGACGTCCGTGAACTTCCTTCCCTGCCTCCGTGTAATGGCTGACGCTCACGATTCGGGAGTTCGGAAAAATCGAAGTGTAGAATCGCGCTGCTTCTTCTGCCTGGTCGTCGAACCACAGGCACGGCGCGATGCGCGTGCTGATGCTCATTTCTCTTCCTCTAGTGACTGGCCTATTCTGAACACGTGTCCGTCGGGATGGCGAACGTGCATCTCGCGCACACCCCATTCCATGTCGGTCGGGGGCCATGCGACATCGAAGCCGTTCTCGATGCAGTGTCTGTGGATCGAATCCACGTCGTCGACCCAGATCGACATCCAGACGCCCTTGTCGGCTGTCTGATCTCCGTCGGGTCCGAATGTCATCTTGACCGGGCTTGCTCCACGACCTCCCTGCCCTCCCTCGCAAAGAAAAATCTCGCAATTGCCGGAGCAGACCGCGCCGAACCTCGGCGGTGTTCCCCACGCCCATGAGCTGGTCCAGCCAAGCTTCTCGAACCACTCGACACTTTCCCTGAAGCTCGAGACGTTGAGGATTGGATTGATCGCGTGCACGAACATGCCTTCGATATTGGCACAACCTGATCGCGTTCGCCAATTTGCCGATCATGACATCCGAATCGAGTCGGACTCTTCTCGCGAAATGGCGAAGCGATACACCCGGCACCGAGCACCGCGTCCATCTCAACAATGCCGGCGCGGCATTGATGCCTCGGCCGGTGCTCGAGGCGTGCAAGGCCCATCTCGACCTCGAGAGCGAGATCGGCGGCTACGAAGCGTCCGACGCAAAAGCTGAAGAGACACGGCAGGTATACGCCGGTCTCGGCCAGCTCATCGGCGCGCGCCCCGAGAATGTTGCTGTCGTCGCCAACGCGACCGCCGGTTTCATCCAGGCGATGTCCTCATTCGACTTCGAGTCCGGCGACGTGATCGTCACGACACGCGCTGACTACACCTCCTATCAGATAACATTTCTGTCGCTTTCCGAGCGACTCGGCGTCGTGGTGAAGCATGCCGAGGATCTTCCGGAAGGAGGAGTGGATCCGGATTCGGTGCGCAGGCTCGCGCGAGATCCCCGATGCCGACTCGTTCACGTGTCATGGGTCCCGACGCACTCCGGACTGATTCAGGATGTCGAAGCGGTTGGCGCTGTCTGTGATGAGCTTGGCATTCCGTACCTTGTGGACGCATGTCAGGCCGTAGGGCAGATTCCGATCGACGTCGAGCGGCTGAGATGCGATTACCTCACTGCGACCGCGCGAAAGTTTCTCCGCGGTCCGCGCGGAATCGGATTCATGTACGCGTCCGACAGGGCGCTCGGACGCGGCGACCATCCGCTGTTCGTCGACATGCGCGGGGCAAGGTGGGTGGACGCCCATCGCTATGAGATCGCGAAGACAGCGATGAGATACGAGGATTGGGAGTTTCCGTACGCGCTTGTCCTCGGACTCGGCGCAGCTGTCCGATATGCGCTCGATGCAGGAATCGAAACCGCCGGCAGGAGAGCCTTCCTCCTTGCGGCCCGTCTTCGCGAGAAGCTCTCGGAGCTGCCGGGCGTGCGTGTCCTCGACGGGGGCCGCGAGAAATGCGCGATCGTGACGGCAAGCTTTGCCGGCCGCGATGCGCGGGAGATCGTGAGCGCCCTGGCTCGGGAAGGAATCAATACGACTGCAAGCCTCAAGTGGTACGGCCTGCTCGACTTCACCGAAAAGCGCGTGGAGTCCGCGCTTCGGATCTCTCCGCACTACTACAATACCGAGGCGGAGGCAGACAGGGCGATCGATACAATTTCCGAGCACCTGAGGGTAGGTGCGGGGTAATGAATTTCATCCATGGCCGGCCCCATCGACACCCTCGACCACGTTCACGCCACTTTTGACGCCGCGTACAGCTGACATCTCCCGCAATCCCAAAAAGCGTCCGCTCCTGTTTAGAATTCTTTTCATGAAGACATGCCTCCAGACTTCCGCGGCGCTGGCGATTGCTGCCTGCGCCCCTTCCGTTTCGACCACGGTCAGCCCCTCGAGCGCTTCGGCCAGCGTCGAGCGAATTGCAGCCGACATTCAGGCAGTCGCGTCCGACGCGTTCCTGGGTCGCGGTCCGGCAACACGCGGTGAGGAGCTCACCACCGAATATCTCCGGGCCCGGCTTCAGGCCGCAGGGCTGCAGCCAGGCGGGCCGAATGGATCGTGGTTCCAGAACGTTCCGCTCCTTCAGTCGAACATCGTCGGCGCGCCGTCACTCTCAGTGAACGTGAACGGTGACCAAATTGCCCTTACGCAGGGCGAGGAGATCGCGGTCCGCTCATCGATGCGCAATGTCGACAAGGTCGACATTCAGAACGCGCCGATTGTCTTTCTCGGCTACGGCGTGAAAGCGTCCGAGCGAAACTGGGATGACTTCAAGGGCGAGGACGTCCGCGGAAAAGTCGGACTGGTTCTGATCAACGATCCGGACTTCGAAAGCGGCCAGGGTGATTTCGGCGGCAAGGCCATGACGTACTATGGTCGGTGGACGTACAAGTACGAGGAGGCGGCGCGGCAGGGACTGGCTGCGCTTCTCATCGTACATGAGACCGCGCCCGCGTCGTACGGATGGGCGACGGTCAAGAACTCCAACACCAACACGATGTTCGACATCGTGCGGCAGAATCCCGCGGAAGTTCATCCTCCGCTCGAGGGATGGGTGCAGCGCGATGCCGCAGTGCGACTCCTCACTGCCGTCGGACAGAACTTCGACGCGCTCAAGAAGCTCGCGCAAACGAGAGAGTTCAAGCCCGTCACCCTTGCGGGAGCGACGTTCTCCGCGAGCTATCAGGTAAAGCAGCAGACAATCCAGTCGAAGAACGTGCTCGGCAAGCTTGCCGGCACCACGAGCCCGAACGAGACGATTCTTTACGGCGCGCACTGGGATCATCTCGGAGTCGGCGCGCCGGACGCGCGCGGTGACAGCATCTACAACGGCGCGATCGACAACGGTACCGGCATCGCAGCCGTGCTCGAGCTTGCCAGGCTGTTTGCCGCGGGGCCCAAACCGCAGCGATCGATCGTGTTTGCATTCTGGACTGCAGAGGAGAAGGGGCTTCTCGGTTCCGAGTACTACGCCGCGAATCCAGTGTATCCGCTCGAGACGACGGTCGCAGGGTTCAATATCGATGCACTGCACCCCATTGGCCGCACACGTGACGTGACGGTGGTTGGATCAGGCCAGAGCGATATGGAGGACCGTCTTCAGAAGGTTCTTGCAGCGAACAATCGCGTGATCACGCCGGACGCAGCACCGGAAGCGGGATATTTCTTTCGCTCGGATCACTTCCCGATGGCCAAGCGTGGCGTGCCGATGCTGTACGTGGACAACGGAATCGATGCGCTCACCGGTGGGACGGCTGTCGGCAAGTCATTCGACGCAGCGTATCGCCGCGACGCGTATCATCAGCCCGCTGACAACTACGATCCTGCAACATGGAACTTTGCGGGAATTGCGGAGGACGTGAATGTCCTGCACGTACTCGGATGGCAGCTCGCAAATTCGCGCGAGTGGCCGAACTATCGGACCACATCGGAGTTCAGGCCCGTCAGGGACAAGACTTCGGCAAGCCGAAAGTGACACCGGCTTGCTGAGCCGATTCGATTGCAGCAGAGTAAATGACCTTCAGATCAGACTGAGGTAGCCCATGTCACGATTCGCGCACACGCTCGTTGCGCTGATGACCATTGCATCGCCGGCGATCGCACAGGACCACGTTCATCCGCCGTCAGGGTCGGGTGAAAAGCTCGGCACAGTCCACTTCCCGACTTCCTGCAAACCGGAGGTAGCGCCCGCGTTCGACCGGGCCGTCGCTCTGCTTCATTCGTTCGAATTCGGTGCTTCCATAAAAGGTTTCGAGCAGGTGCTCGCAGCGGATTCGACGTGCGCGATGGCCCACTGGGGCATCGCAATGAGCCGCTGGAGCAACCCCATGGCCGCCGCAAACCGCCCTGCCGCGCAGCTCCAGCGCGGACGTCTGTCGGTCGACGCAGCCAACCGGCACGCGAATCGTGCTACTGAACGGGAGCGAGCGTACATCGCCGCTGTCGGCGAGCTTTACAGGAATTTCGAGAATGTGAGCCAGCGGGATCGCGTCATTGCGTATGAGCGCGCGATGGAAAATCTGGCCGCAAAACAGGCAGACGACACCGAAGCGAGAATTTTCTACGCCATCTCGCTCACCGCCTCCGCACCACCGGCTGACAAGTCGTACGCGAACCAGCGAAAGGCGGGCGCCATACTCGAGCCGCTGTGGGCGAAGCAGCCGAATCATCCGGGGCTCGCTCACTACATCATCCATACGTACGACTATCCGGCTCTCGCGGGCGAAGCCTCTGCGGCGGCTCATGGCTATGCGTCCATTGCACCGTCGGCAGCGCATGCGCAGCACATGCCCTCGCACATTTTCACGCGCACAGGGCTATGGAAGGAATCCATCGCGACGAACCTCAAGTCGATGGAGATTGCGCTGACCTCGGCATCTATCGCCGAGACGCTTCATGCCGCCGACTATGCGGCCTATGCGTACCTGCAGCTGCGGCGTCACGCGGATGCGAAAGGCATACTCGACCGGCTTCCGGAGCTGCGCGCGCGATTCGATGTGAACGCGGTCACCGGAGCCGCTCCCGGATGGGCAGGCGTCTTTGCGCTGGCGGCAATTCCGGCGAGGTACGCCCTCGAACGTGATGCGTGGGCTGAGGCCGCGTCTCTCGATGCCTTCGCCAGCGCGACGCCGTGGGCTGAAGCGATGAGCTATTTCGCGCGCGCCATCGGTGCGTCGAAGACTGGCGATCTTGCGAAGGCCCGGTCGTCGATCGATTCGCTTGCAATCATTCGCGACCGGCTCGCCGCGCGAGACGAGCCGTACTGGAGTGAACAGGTCGCCATCCAGCACCTGGGCGCGCAGGCGTGGCTCGACCTCGCAGAGAACAGGGTCGACTCGGCGCTCGCCAGATTGCGGCGGGCGGCGACGCGCGAGGACGCCACCGAGAAGAGCGCAGTCACGCCTGGCCCGCTGTTCCCGGCCCGCGAGATGCTTGGCGACATGCTGATGCAGCGGAATCGACCGAAGGAAGCGCTCGCCGAGTACCGGGCAACACTCGTGAACGAGCCGAATCGATACCGCTCCATTGCAGGAGCCGCGAAAGCCGCGAAAGCGGCCGGTGATTCAGCCGCCGCGCAGGAGTTCCAGGCGAGGCTGGAGAAAATCGGGGAATAGCCATTGCATTGGCAGGGATTGTCTCTCACCCGCTCATGACGACAATCCCTGCCGATTCAACCGCAGTTCAGCAAAGCGCAGCCTGGCTCGTTCGCCTTGGACGACTCGGCTACGCGGCCAAGGGTCTGGTCTACATCGTTCTTGGCTTTCTCGCGACGAAGGCTGCGGTCGGCATCGGAGGAAGAACCACAGATACGAAGGGAGCACTCCGCACGATCGGTGAGGCGCCGTTCGGAAGAGTTGCGCTGATGTTCGTCGCTGTCGGTCTCATCGGTTACATGGGATGGAGACTGGCGAGCGCAATTGCGGATGCAGAGCCGCGAGGGAGTGATGTCAGAGGTCTTGCCCTTCGAATCGGCGATGCATTTCGCGGAGTTGTCTACGGGATACTCGGCGCGTGGGTCCTCGCCTATGTCGTTCGCGGTCATGACGAAGGAAAGAATCAGGCACGCGACATGACTGATCGCGTTCTGAACCTTCCAGCGGGACGGTCGATCGTGATTGGAGCGGGTCTCGTCATCGTGGGATACGCATTGTATCAGCTCTATCGGGCCCTCTCACGAAAATTCCTGAAGAGGCTCGATCTCTCGTCTGCCGGAAGCGAACGCCGCAAGTGGATCGAGCGGCTCGGCAGCTTCGGCATCGGGGCGCGCGCAATTGTATTCGGCATGATCGGGCTGCTGATCGCGAGAGCGGGATGGAAGTACGATCCATCGGAAGCTGGGGGCATCGAGAAATCGCTCGACGTCATTCAGAGCCAGCCATTCGGCGATGCAATCTTTGGAACTGTCGCAGCAGGCCTTGTCGCGTTTGGCCTTCTACAGCTGGCGACAGCGCGCTACCGCGTGATGCACGCGAGCTAGCTGCCGCCGGAATACAGCTCGACGTAACCGCATCAGCGACTGCCTACTGGCGGACAGCCTGAGTGCGAAGGATACGAAGTGAGTCGGCTCCCTTGACCTCGTAACGCGCGACCGTTTTGCCTTGAAGCGTGTCGCCGACGAGCCGGACCGAAGTACGCTGCCGCACCATGACGCCCTTCTGGATAGCGCTCGGGAACGGGCCGTTTTCGAAGACGATGCTGTCGTGATTCATCGCGACGACATTCACGTCCATCGGCTCGCGATTCGGCAGCGTCATCTTCCACCCTTTTGCCTCGTTGGTGGCGGTGAGCATGAATATGAGAAGCGTGGTGTCCCTGTCTTCAGGCATCACGGATACGCTCCATGTACCGGCGACGTTCATGCCTGGCGGGACCACTACGTCGGATGCGGTTGCGGCCTCGTCCTTCTTCGAGCAGGCGAGCGTCAACAGGAGAACAGCGAGGAATGCGGCACGCGGCATCTTGCCTCCTTGTTCAAAAACCGTTCTGCTAACGAACTGTCAACTGTTCTGCCTGCAACAAACGCTCCCCCAGCGCTTCCTGGCGAGTGCCAGCTGGCGCTCGAAGCTCTCCCGAACGCGCTTCTCGAAGTCTCTCAGCCTTCGCTCCCGGGCAGTGCCGCCGCCACGGCGTCACGGACATCATCCACGGATGGCAGCACTCCCAGAAACGCCAGCGCACCTGCGCTCACCACTTCCCTGCCGTCCACGAATACCTTGAACTCACCATAGTGACCGTTCTCGAGCTCCACCTCTTCGCCGAGCTCATCACGGATCTCGGCCGCCGCACGGGCAGCCTGGATTCCGGTCACTCAATACCAGCAGCGCCTGATCTTCACTGACATTCCGCCTCCCTACTTTCGAATTCCAACCGTCCGGAGGTTGGTCACTGAATCCGCACCCTTTGTGTCGTAACGAGCAACCGTGGTGCCGACAAGCTTGTCCCCTTCCATGTGCATGACGCTGCGCGTCGTCACGCTGACGTTCTTCCGCAGGACGCTGGGGTACGGACCGTTCTCAACGACGATGCTGTCCTTGTCCATGTGCACGACGCGGGGCTCCATCACCTCACGGCCGGGAAGAGTCATCTTCCAGCCAGACTGATCCGCGGTGGTAACGAGATCATAGGTGAGCAGCACAGTGTCCTTGTCGGCAGGCATGACATTGATCGACCAGTTTCCCGCGTAATTGGGCGTGGCGGATGCGTCCGGCACTACAGCCAGCGCAGCTGTATCAGCTGGCGGCGCTTCCTTGCTGGTGCACGCAAACGCGAGTGGTAACACGAGCAGCAATGCGCGACGCGACATGATGCCTCCTGGTTCGAAACGAGGATTTGGCATGCGACAGGGCCGCTAACGTATCGGCGGCCGCCCTGGTTGGCAACCACACCGGCGGTGGGTCGATTTCGCCGAACCGATCGCGCAGATTAGTGCCTGAGCCTCAACGAGGGTTCCGACGATGTGGATGACTATTCTTCTCGTGATTGTGACCATCTTCGCTGTTATCGTTCTGCTTGCCTCGCGGCAACCGGACGGTTTTCAGATCGTGCGTTCAGCCACTGTTCAGGCGCCGCCCGATCGCGTGTTCCCGCTGATCAACGATTTTCACAACTGGCTCAAATGGTCGCCGTGGGACAAGCTCGATCCGGCAATGAAGAAGGATTTCGGTGGTCCGGCGAGCGGCGTCGGGAGCTCCTATGCGTGGTCGGGGAACAGCAAGGCAGGTGAAGGACGAATGGAGATTACTGAATCCGAGGCGCCGTCCCGCGTCAAGCTCGACCTGAACTTCATCAGGCCTTTCAAGTCGAACAACACCACGCAGTTCGATCTTGCTCCGAGCGGCAATGGCACCAACGTGAACTGGACCATGAACGGGTCGGCGAATTTCATTACGAAGGTATGGATGATATTCGCGAACATGGACAAGATGGTGGGCAAGGATTTCGACGAAGGACTTATGAACCTGAAACGGGTGGCTGAGCAATCATGAAACGAGTTACGATCATCGCGCTTTCGGCACTGGCCGCGGCGAATCTTCAAGCGCAGGGCCCGATGCGGGTCGCTCCAAGCGGTCGTGCGACAGCCGAGGTAGTGCTTACGCTGGTGGACAGCGTGGCACGAGCCGCAGCGAAGCCTTCGATCATTCGACTGGACTATGGCCAGCCGCATCTTCGCGGACGGATGATTCACACCGACAGCCTCATCCCCTACGACAGGACGTGGCGCACCGGCGCAAACGCCGCAACTACGCTCGTGACCGATGTCGATCTGGTCATCGGAGGCGCGAACGTTCCCAAAGGAAAGTACGTAGTGCTGACACTCCCGAGCCGAACAGGGTGGAAGCTCATTCTGCAGAAAGAACCGGCTCAACCGCCTCCGCCCGACACGCCGTACAACCCCGCGCTCGACGTTGCGCGCGTGGACCTGAGACAAACGGCTCTCGCCGCGCCGATGGAAAGCCTGACGATGTGGCTCATTCCATCGCGGGATCCGGGCAAGCCGGGAGGCCAGCTGGTCATGGCGTGGAGTGATGTTTCTCTCTCGACCGACTGGGAGATGAAATAGCGTTCGCGCCGTCGGCAAGCTCCGGCGGGCTTGCAGGCGGCGTCGAACTCTCTAGAATCAAGGGCAGATGCCAACCCGGAGCTGACATGCGTCTTCGTCTCGCCTCCGCTCTGCTGCTGCTCGGGTCCGCAAGCCTGTCCGCTCAGAGCACCGTTCCTCTCTACGACAACCTGGGCAGTCACCAGCGATCGATCGGCACCAAGGTCCCCCAGGCCCAGCAGTATTTCGACCAGGGTCTTCGCCTCACCTACGGATTCAATCACGCCGAGGCAATCAGGTCGTTCCGGCGGGCGGCCGAGCTCGATTCCACTTGCGCGATGTGCTGGTGGGGAATCGCCTACGCATACGGTCCGCACGTCAACGCCGGCATGGACTCCGCGAGCGGCGTTCAGGCTTATCAGGCGGTGCAGAAAGCCCTCACCCTGAGCCGCAGGGCTCCGGCGTGGCAGAAGGCATACATCGAAGCGCTGGCTAAACGCTATGCCGCAGTTCCGCCGGCCAATCGTGCTGGCCTCGACAGCGCGTACTCGAAGGCGATGCGGGCGGTGGCGAAAAACTATCCCAACGACCTCGATGCAATCACGCTCGCCGCCGAATCGATGATGGACCTGCGCCCATGGAACTACTGGACGCCCGAGGGAAAACCATATCCCGAGAGCGACGTGCTGGTGAGCATGCTGGAGTCGGTCATCGCGAAGAATCCTCGGCATCCCGGCGCGTGCCACTATTACATCCACGCGGTAGAAGCGGTGAAGCCCGAGCTTGCGGTTCCCTGCGCGGAGCGTCTCGCGCAGCTCATGCCCGGCGAAGGACACATGGTTCACATGCCGGCGCACATATACGTGCGGGTCGGACGGTACGCCGACGCCGCCCAGAGCAACGTGCACGCAATCCATACCGACGAAACGTTCATCGAAGGCATCAAGCAGAATCCCACCGTCTATTCGCTCGCGTACTACCCGCACAACATCCACTTCCTCGCGTTCGTATCGACGATGGCCGGGCGAAGCGCGCAGGCGATCGAAGCGGCGAAGACCCTGAAGGGCAAGATCAACATGGATGTTGCGCAGAGCGTGGGGATGCTCCAGGAGATGGTTCCCTACTACGCGCTCACGCTGACGACGTTCGGTAAATGGGATGAAGTTCTCGCCGAGCCGCTGCCGCCGGCGACGATGCGGTTTCCCACCGCGATGGCTTACTACGCGCGAGGCGTAGCGCACGCGGCAAAGGGGGATTTCGCGAACGCCCAAGTCGCGCTCGATTCAGTGCAGGCGATAGAGGGCGCGACGAAGGCCGACAACGAATTCAAGTCTCCAATCTCGATCGCGATGCACGCGCTCATGGGAGAGATCGCGTCCCGCAAGGGTGACCTGAATGGAGGTGTCGCTCACTTCCGGGAGGCACTCAAGATCGAAGACGCCGGCCTCTATTTCGAGCCTCCGAAATGGTACTACCCGATTCGCCATTCGCTCGGCGCAACTCTGTTGAAAGCAGGACGTCATGCCGAAGCCGAAGCGGTGTATCGTGAGGACCTGAAGCGCTTTCCTGAAAACGGGTGGTCACTTTACGGGCTGGCAGCGGCGCTCAAGGCACAGGGCAAGAGCGCCGAGGCGGCGGAAGTCGATAAACGCTTCGCGAAAGCGTGGACGGCTGCCGACGTGAAGCTCCTGGCGTCACGCTTCTAGGGAATGGAGAAAAAAAAGCCCCGCCTTCAAGGCGGGGCTTTTTTCTTACTGCTCGCTCTCGCTGGAGCGCCCGATCTGTTGTTCGAGCAGGGCGAGGCAATGTGCAGCGACAGACGGAGTGTCGAAGTCTCGTCCATCGTCCGCCCGCCAGACGCGGCCGTCGATCGAATCGATCGTGGGACGCAGAACGAGCTCACTGACCAGCTCAGCCTTCGCGGCCTTGCGGTGCGAGCTGCCTCCGCGCGAGACCACTCCGTCCCAGACGTTGATGTGAAGCTCGCCCAGGGTGCGGCCGCGATTGTCGGCAAACC
>DASWQD010000165.1:0-7677 GCA_036398255.1 Gemmatimonadaceae bacterium
TGGTCTCACCGTCGTTGACCATCGCCTTGAGGTCGGACAGTGCGACAGGGTGCGCGCTGGAGAACAGCGCGGCTTCAAGCAGCTTCGCCAGGGGTATCACTTGTTATCTCGACTGATGCGAATGGTCTCGATTGCGCCACGCGGAGCTCGCCGCGCTTGGCGAGCTCGAGCAGCGCAAGAAGAGTGGAAAGGACCTGCCATGGCTCGGCGTTCGGTTGCACTACATCTGCCCAGCGAGCTCGCTCACGGAGCGCGAGAACTGCGCGCACGGTAGCGATCGCTCCGTCGACATCGAGAGCGCGAGGAACGACATCGTGAATGGTCGGCCTCCGTGCGACGCGCAGCACACGATCGACCGCCGCAAAAAGCTCGGGCAGCGAAAGAGAGAGAGCTGCAGCTGCGGGCGCGGGTGAGGAGAGATTCTGCGGCAGGTATGCGCGCGCGAAGCGGTTGCGGCGGTCGTTGCTTCGCTGCTCGAGGATGTCCACGACCTCTCGAACCTGCTGGTACTCGAGCAGGCGGCGCACCAGCTCGGCGCGCGGATCTTCCCACGCTTCGTCGCCTTCGCGCCGCGGGAGGAGCATCTGTGCCTTGATGCGCACGAGACGCGCCGCCATCTCGAGATAATCGGCAGCCTCGTCGAGCGCGAGCGATGAGATCCGCTTGAGAAACTGTTCGGCAATTCGCGCAACCGGGATGTCCTGAATGTCGATCTGCTCGTCGCGGATGAGCGACAGCAGCAGATCGAGCGGACCCGAGAACTGAGTCAGCTCGACGACGAATACTTCGCCTTCGCGCCCGGCCAGCGCGTTTACATCGTCCATTGGCTCTGAATAATGAACGGCACGACCATTCTCTGCAGCGCCCCTATCAATGCGAACGCAGGTCCGAACCACAGCATCAGCAGCGGTCTTCCAAAGGAGATCAACAGGAAGAGAAGGAGCAGTCCATACCTCCCGAGCCGCTGGTAGCTGAGACTCCATGCGGGAGGAAGGAGGTACTTCATCACGTGCGATCCATCGAGCGGCGGGATCGGGATCAGGTTGAATGCGGCGAGCGCGACGTTCAGCTGGATTCCGAAGATCAGCATGAGCTGAAAGATCGAGGCGGGCCCCGCGAGCGCTTCTGACCGCGAGCCGATTGCATGCACAAGCATCATCATCGGTACACAAAGGACCGCGATGACGAGATTCGTGACTACGCCGGCGAGAGAGACGATGATGTCTCCCTTCTTGAAATTCCTGTAGTTCCGCGGGTTCACCGGAACCGGCTTGGCACCGCCGAAGATCGGAGCGTTCGCGATGAAGAGAAGGAGCGGCAGGATGATCGTCATGAACGGATCGATGTGCTTGGCCGGGTTCCAGGTGAGTCGTCCGAGCTGGTATGCCGTCGTGTCCCCGTTCTTGAGCGCTGCGTATCCGTGGGCATACTCATGGGCAACCATGGAAAAGAGCAGCACGGGCGCCATGAGGATGAAGTTCTGTACCTGACTCAAATCAGAAATCCTTTCATGGGCAATAACTTAATGCTGACGGCTGCGGATTGAGGATCAACTGCCACTGCGGACTTCGGATTAACTGCGGGATGCGGAAAGGAGTGGGGACACTGCACCACCGCCGAATAACTGCGGATTCGTCGATAATCCTCAACGGTCCGCAGAGATTCCGGTCCTGCGGTTCCGCTTCATCCGCACTGTATCCGCATCCCGCAGTTAATCCGAAGTCCGCAGTGGCAGTTGATCCTCAATCCGCAGCGGTTGTTGACTTGAGTGGTTATTAGCGACTAACTTTACAGGCTAAGTTGGCCGGGGATAATGGGATATCCCGGGCGATATCAGAGAAATTGGAGATCGAACAGTGCCGAATATCGCGTCCGCGAAAAAGAACATGCGCAAGTCCAGAGCAGCCATGGCGCGCAATCGCGCTCAGCGCTCCGCGCTTCGCACCGCCCTCAAGAAGGCGCAGGCCGTCACGGGTGGCGAGGACACGGTTGCGGCCGTCAAGCTCCTCGACCGCGCCGCTCGCAAGGGGCTCATTCACAAGAACGCCGCTGCCCGGCACAAGAGCAGGATGGCGAAGAAGTCCACAGAGAAGTAAATCGCCCCTCCGCAAAATCAGAACGGGCGCCTCAGCGGCGCCCGTTCTTTTTTACATCGTGGTTTACATCGTGGCGAGCTCGCCGCCACAACGCTCGCAATACCATTCGGTCGGATAGTTCGCCGTTCCGCATTCGGGACACTTGAGGGTCTTCGCCGCGTCAGGGCGCGCAGCCTCGGACCGGGCCTTCACAGCGGAGACGCCTCCCGTTGGCGACTTCATCGATCGCGGGCGCGCTGCGGCTCCCGCGGCTGCATTGGCGGCGGATGCGATCGGCTCGAGCGGAACGCTGTCCGGAACGGGTGCGCTCGGTGGAGGCTCCTGCGGCTCGGGTTGCGGACGATACGCTGCGGCCGTTCCCGCCCGATGCCCCGCTGACTGCTGCTGTTCCGTCTGCGGAGCCGGGGCCGACGCTGCCGGCACCTCCGGCACTCGCGTCTCAGGCTCCCTCGCCGGCGCGAGCGGCGCAACTGCAATCTCGGCCGGTTGCGTGGCGGCTGCCGGCGCAGGCTGAACCGGCTCGAGCGATCCGCCCGGTCCCATTTCGCTCAGCTTCTGAATCGCGCGCAGCTCACTCAGCTGACTGTCGAGACCCTGCCGATCGGCAGCGATCTTTTCCAGTGCCGACTCTGCGTCCGTCCGGATCTGGTCCCACTGACCGGGTTCGTACTCGCCGACAGCCGCGCGGAGCTCCGCTTCCTGCAGCCCTTCGCGGCGAGTGTCCTCGTCCCGCGCGACTTCCACGAGGCGCGACGAAAGCGTGGAGATGCTGAGCTGCAGCTCTTCCGCGTGACTTCTGATTTCGGTGACCACGCGCTCCAGGCGGGTCCGATAGTCATGCTGGACACGCTCGTACACATGCTCCGGCGTTCCTTCCTTCTTGGCCTCGAGAGCGGACATCCACTGCTCGTACTGCTGCCTCTCGGCGATCAGTGCCCGCAGCGCATCGAGCGCGTTCGTCTTCGCCTTGCTCATTGATTCATCACTCCGATCAAGCACGGCGTTGCCGCGCGTTGCAGAACTAGATGCGGTGAACGAGCCTGCCGCCAACGATCGTGCAGACTGCCCGGCCAGTGAGTCTCATACCCGTGTACGGCGTGTTTCGTCCCTTCGTAAGAAATGCAGACGGCTCGACCTCCCATTTGCGGGCCGGATCGAAGATCGTGACATCGGCGACCGAACCCTTTGCAAGAGTCCCACCCGGCAGCCCGAACAGCTTCGCCGGAGCGCACGACATTTTGTCGACAAGCGTGCGGAAGTCAATATGACCCGTTTCCACGAGGTTGGTGACCGATACCGCGAGCGCCGTCTCCAGGCCGATTATTCCATTCGGCGCGTCGGCGAACTCTCTCTCCTTCTCATCATAGTGGTGCGGCGCATGGTCGGTCGCAATCATGTCGATGGTTCCATCCTTCACCGCGTCACGCAAAGCCTCCACATCCTCCTGCGTCCTGAGCGGAGGATTCATCTTCGCGTTCGTGTCGTACCCGACCACGCGGTCCTCGGTGAGCGAGATGTGGTGCGGGCACACCTCGGCGGTTACCCTGATCCCCCGCTCTTTTCCCCAGCGAATCAATTCCACCGAGCCGCGTGTGCTCATGTGCGCGAGATGCACGTGTCCGCCCGTGCGCCGCGCAAGGAGAATGTCGCGGATCGCCATGATCTCTTCGGCTTCAGACGGAATTCCCTTCAGGCCGAGCCGCGCGCTGACTATCCCCTCGTTCATCGATCCGCCGCTCGCGAGGGTCGGCTCCTCGCAGTGATCGATCACCGGTATCGCGAAGCTCCTCGCATATTCCAGGGCGGTACGCATCAGCTGGGCGCTGACGACCGGTTTTCCGTCGTCGCTGACGGCGACCGCACCCGCAGCCACCATTTCACCGAATTCGGCGAGAGTCTCACCTCTCTGACCCACAGAGATGGCGCCGATCACGTGAACGCGCGCAGCCTCCGCGCGCTGTGACTGCCGAACAATGAACCCGACCGCCGCCTGGTTGTCGGTGACGGGATCCGTATTCGGCATGGCGCAAACCGCCGTGAATCCACCGGCCGCAGCAGCCCGCGCTCCCGTCGCAATCGTCTCCACATCTTCGCGACCGGGCTCGCGAAGATGGCAGTGGACATCGATGAATCCGGGCGAGACTACCAGCCCGGCGCAGTCCACGACATCCGCATCGGATTTATCGCCGAGCTTTCCGCCCACGCTCTGTATGCGCCCGTCATCGATCAGGACGTCGCCTTTCTCATCGATATTGCGCGACGGGTCGAGGATGCGCCCGCCTCGCAAAAGAATCGGACGCTTGCTCATGCGCGAGAGCCCTTCGCCGCTTCCGCCAGCTCCGGCCGGCCGCCGGCAAGCAGATAGAGGACTGCCATGCGAATGGCGACGCCGTTCGTCACCTGATGGAGAATCACGCTGTGCGGACCATCCGCGACGTCGGAGTCGATCTCGACACCTCGATTCATCGGCCCCGGATGAAGGATTAGAATGTCGCGCGGCGCGCGCTCGAGCCTCTCGCGCGAAACACCGAACACGCGATTGTACTCGCGGCTCGACGGGATGTATCCGGCCGTCATCCGCTCCAGCTGGAGACGCAGAACGTTCAAGGCATCGGCCCACTCGATCGCTTCCTCGATTCGCTCGAACACCTTCACGCCAAACTCCTCGATCGCGTTGGGCAGAAGTGATCTCGGACCGCACACCGCGACCTCCGCCCCGACTTTCTTCAATCCCCAGATGTTGGAGCGGGCGACGCGTGAGTGAAGAACATCCCCGCAGATGCAGACACGTTTTCCGGTGAGGTCGCCGAGATGGTCGCGCAGCGTGAGAATGTCGAGCAGCCCCTGCGTCGGGTGCTCATGGGTTCCGTCGCCGGCGTTGATGACGTTCGACTCGATCCGGTCGGCGAGAAACTGCGCTGCGCCGGATGCGCTGTGGCGAATGACCACCATGTCTATCCGCATCGCTTCGAGATTGCGTGCTGTATCGACGAGCGTCTCTCCCTTCTGAACGCTCGACCCGGATGCGGAAACGTTCACGGTGTCCGCCGACAATCTTTTTTCAGCGAACTCGAACGAGATGCGAGTGCGCGTCGAGTTCTCGAAAAAGAGGTTGACGATCGTGGACCCGCGCAGCGCCGGAACCTTCTTGATCGCCCGCTCGCTGATTTCCTTGAACGGCTCGGCAGTGTCGAGAATCAGACGGATCTGCTCACTCGACAGAGATTCGAGCCCCAGCAGATCCTTGCCGAGCGCGCTCTTCACCGCTCGGAGGCCACTTCGGAGTCCTGTATGATGACCGCCGTCCGCCCGTCAAGATCGTCCACGAGCACGTCGACGCGCTCGTCGTCTTCAACTAACAGCTTTTTCCCCACTATATCGGGTTGAATCGGCAGCTCGCGGCCGCCTCTGTCGATGAGAACGGCAAGAGCGATGTGAGCCGGCCGCCCGAAATCCGCGAGCTCGTCGAGCGCAGCCCGGACTGTGCGGCCGGTATACAGGACGTCGTCGACGATCACGACAGTTCTCCCGTCGATGTCCCACGGTATGTCGGTAGGCCCGACCACCGGTCTCGGCCCGATTGTCTGGAGGTCATCACGGTACAGCGTGATGTCGAGCGATCCCTGGAGAACCTTCGCGCTCTCGCTGTCCTCGATGAGAGCGGAGATTCGGCGCGCGAGCTGAACGCCCCGCCTCTGGATTCCTACGATGATGAGATTGTCGATTCCTTCATTCAGCTCGACTATCTCGTCGGCCATTCTTCTCAGCGTCCGCTCGACTGCGCGAGCGTTGAGCACTGTCTTTTGTTCTGTTGTACGGGGTGGCATCGGTGGACAAATATGACGTGCTTCGTGATTTAACAGAAGCGCAGGCGAATCAGGAGACGCGCACGCCGGAGCGCTCCTCGATTACTCGGACGGCCTCGACGTGATCCGCTTCCTCGCCAAGCTCGGCGTGCGCTTCGGCAAAGAGCCTCGATGCCAGCTCGATCATCGGCGCGGAAATTTCCGTTTCGGCAGCAATTCCCGCAGCGATTCCTACATCCTTGTCGAGAAGGGCAAGCTTGAAAGTACGCGGAAAGGCGCGGCCGATGACTCGCTCAGGAAAAAGATTTTCGGAGCTGTTGGATCGTCCGCTCGAGCCGTTGATCACCTCGAGGGCCACTTCGGCGCTTACCCCCAGTTTGGCAAGCGCTGCCAATGCCTCGCCCGCCGACCAGATATGAATCGCAAGGAGTGCCTGGTTCATCGCCTTCACGGCGTCGCCGGAGCCCACTTCGCCACATCGAATGATTCGCTTGCCGAACGCTTCGAGCACCGGCCGCGCACGCTCGACATTGGCCGCGTCGCCGCCGCACATGACTGTGAGCGTGCCGGCTACGGCGCCCTTCACTCCGCCGCTCACGGGAGCGTCGACGAACGCAACTCCGCGCGAGGAGAGCTGCGCAGCGAGTTTCCGCGACGTCGCCGGATCACCGGAGGTGCAGTCGATTACGAGTGATCCCGCGCGCAGCGCCGAGGCCAGCCCGCCTGGTCCGGCGAAGAGCTGCTCGACTTCGCGGGACGACGGGAGGCAGGTGACCACGACGTCTGCTTCGCTCACGGCTTCCGCAGGTGTTCGCGCCGCGTACACGCCGTTTTCCTCGGCGAACGCGCGGGCTTTCTCACCCGTGCGATTCCATACGGTCAGATCGAAGGGGTCGTCAGCAAGATGTGCGGCCATCGGCGCGCCAATCGCCCCGAGCCCCAGGAAAGCGACTTTCAACGGCGGCTCCGCGTCGCGTGCGCCCACACCAGACGGGAGACGTCGGCAATCAGTGCACTCGAAGCAGCGCTTTCCCTGATGTCCTTTGTCAGGACTACAAGAACGTACGGTTTTCTGCCCGGCGGATAGACGACCGCGGCGTCATGCGATACCGCTGTTATTTCCCCCGTCTTGTGCGCGACTTTGGTTCCCGGCGGAAGTCCCGCGGGAATTTTTTCATTGAGCTCCTGGGCCAGGAGAATCTCACGCATCTCAGCCGAGCTCGACGATGAAAGCACGGCTCCCTTCTCTATTCCCTCGAGAAGGATCGCGAGATCGGCTGACGTCGTCGTGTTGATCATTCCGCGGTCGAATGCCTTCTGGTCTTCGACGCCTCTGAGCACCGACATCCGCGGGGCGCCGAGGTTGCGCGCAGTTTGTGTGACGTTAGCCGCTCCGACGAGCTCGATCAGCTCGTTCGTCGCGAGATTGCTGGAGCGTGTGATCATCCGCCGAAGCAGATCGCGGACCGGTACCCGCTGTCCGATCCGGCCATAGAGTGCCGAATCGCTGTCTTCCGCGATGTCGAGAGAGAACGGAGAGCCGTCGACGATCGAGGCGAACTGATTGACCAGGAGAATCTCCGGGTCGAGTGCGAACTATCCCGACTGCGCACGACGCAATACCTCGATCATCACCGGCACCTTCATCGTGCTCGCCGCATGGAAGACAGTGTCGGGAGCGATGTCGAGGCTCTCGCCGCTTTCCAGGTCGCGATAGGAAACCGCGACAGTGGCCCCGGGAATTGCCGCCACCCGCTCGAGTATCGACGCCCTCA
>DASWQD010000166.1:0-4844 GCA_036398255.1 Gemmatimonadaceae bacterium
GTGCTCTTCGAATGAAATCGGGAGTGACGAGAGGTCCCGGCCTCGTGCCCGGGCGGTGCTCGTCAGTGAGGCGCACGATCACGAGGTCGGCGATTCGTCCCATCACCGACGTCGGATACGCCGAGGTATCACCGGCTGGGACAATCACGGCGACCGGTGCGCTGCGCGCCTGGCGAAATGCGCTTCCAACGGTTCTCATGAACGCGATAGTCCGCGGAATGTCATCCGGCGACATGTCCTGAACGTCGATCAGGAGCGCGCCTTCTCCTGTCGAAGCAGCTCTCCCGAAGGCGAGTCCAAATCCCGCGAGCACCGTCGAATCCTCGGCAACAGCTCTCACGGCTTCGGGATGGTAGCGGGATCCGTGATAGCTCGTGAAGAGCGACACGAATTTTTCGCGTGACTGTCCCGCGCCGACAGCTACGGGCCGGAGCGACGCGCTGTCGAGGAACACAAAGCTCGTCTCGAGAAGATCGCGCGGAGAGACCGATGGCGAAGCGACATACCACAGCTTCGCTACCGGTGCTTTGCCAGTCGGGATGCGCCCGCACGCGAGTGCGGAAAGAATCAGCGCTCCGGCGAGGGATGCTGGTCTTGCCATGCATGAAGCTATCACCGAATACCGGCAGAGACGTGCATCTGGAATTAGGTCGGCCACTTCACCAGAATGACGCATGCAAATTCAACTGACACTGCGCGCTCTGGCGCTCACGGCCGCCTCCGGAGTTTCGCTCGGCGCACAGACAGCTGTTCCGAAGGCGGACCTCATCGTCGTCAACGGAACTGTTTACACTGTCGACGACGCACACCCCCGCGCATCGGCGTTCGCCGTGCGAAATGGGCGCATCGTGTTCGTTGGATCCGATCGCGAGGCGAGAATGCTGGCCGGTTCCGCGACGCGAGTGATCGACGCGCGTGGAAACACGGTGATACCGGGAATGGTCGACGCACACGCGCACCTTCTCGGACTCGGCACTTCTCTCCGCAATGTCAAGCTGGCCGGCTCGAAGACCTACGACGAGGTGATCGCGAGAGTCGTCGAGCGATCGAAGTCGGCAAAGCCGGGCGAGTGGATCGTCGGACGCGGCTGGGACCAGAACCTCTGGCCGGAGAAGAAATTCCCGACTCACGAAGCACTGTCACGGGCGATACCGAACAATCCGGTGCTCCTCACGCGGATTGACGGCCACGCACTCGTGGCGAACGCGATGGCGCTGCGAGTCGCCGGAGTCAGTGCGTCGACTCGCGATCCTGACGGAGGACGCATCGAGCGTAACGCCGACGGCAGTCCCTCCGGAGTCTTCGTGGACAATGCGCAGTCCCTCATCTCGAGAGCGATCCCCGCTGCGACTCAGGCGCAAACGCGAGACGCCATCCTTGCTGCCATCGCCGAGGCGAACAGGTGGGGGCTCATCGGGATTCACGACGCCGGCGCGTCGCGTCGGACCATCGGCATCTACGAGTCGCTTGCGCGCGAAGGCCGATACAATCTTCGGAACTACGTCATGGTCTCCGGGGACAGCGCGAACGTGCGGCACTATCTCGGCGTCGGACCGCGAAGCGCGATGTACGACGGCCGGCTGTGGGTGCGGAGCTTCAAGCTCTACTCCGACGGCGCGCTTGGGTCGCGCGGCGCTGCACTGCTCGCGTCCTATTCGGACGATCCGGGGAACACCGGCCTGCTCGTGACCCCGGCGTCCGAGGTGCAGCGGATTGCGACGGCCTCATTGCGCCGCGGATTTCAGGTATGCTCGCACGCCATCGGTGACAGGGGAAACCGGATCGTGCTCGATGCGTACGACGCCGCATTGCGAAGCGTGCCCACACCCGATCACCGATTTCGCATCGAACATGCGCAGGTCATCTCGCTTCAGGACATCCCGCGATTTGCCCTGCTCGGCGTGATTCCTTCGATGCAGGCGAGCCACCAGACGAGCGACATGCGATGGGCGGAAACTCGCGTAGGCCCCGAGAGAATCCGCGGCGCATACGCCTGGCGCTCACTGCTCAACAGCGGAGTCGTGATTCCGAACGGAAGCGACTTTCCAGTCGAGGAGGTGAATCCTCTCATCTCCTTCCACAGCGCGGTTTCGCGTCAGGACGGAACGAACTGGCCTTCCGGCGGGTGGTATCCGGATCAGGCGATGACGCGTGAGGAAGCCCTGCGCTCGATGACCATCTGGCCGGCGTTCGCTGCCTTCCAGGAGAAGACGATGGGATCCATTACACCCGGCAAGTATGCCGACTTCGTCATTCTCGATCGCGACATCATGAAGATTCCTGCGACCGAGATACTCCAGACGAAGGTCGTATCGACGTGGCTTGGCGGCAGACGGGTCTACGGACGCGACTAGCATGGCACGTGCGTTGCCCGGGTACAAACACAAATGACAGAAGCGAATATTTCAGAATGATCCAGCGTTTGTTCGGCGCAGTGCTGTTGATTGCCGCCCTTGGTGCCTGCTCGACCGACAAGAAAGCGGATGCGGCTCAGCCTCCAAAATCGAAGGAGGGAAGCGTCCCGCCGCGGCCCACTGTTGTCTCGACTCCGTCGACTCCATACCGCGCCATCGCGGTGGGCAACGGTGCAAGACTGACCGGAACGATCGACTTCGACGGGGCTATTCCGCCCGATACGGTAATACAGCTTCCCCCGGAGGCAGCGGGATGCGGACAGCGCATCATCGATCATCGTGTGCAGCACACCGGCACGAGAATCGGCGGAGCAGTCGTCTGGATCAGCGACATCCGGACCGGCAAGCCGCTTCCTTCGGGCCGGCTTTTCGAGCTCGCTAACGACGGCTGCATGCTGACGCCGCAGGTGCAGGCCGTGGTGGCGCCTGCAACCCTCAACGTCGTGAGCGGCGACGTTGCCCTGCATCATGACCGCATCATCAATGTCGGGACGGGAGAGCTGGAAGGAGTCGCCCCGTTCAACGACAACGGTGAAGTGGTTCCTTTCGACAGGATTCTCGACAAGACCGAGCAGCTCGAGATCACATGCGACCTGCATCCGTGGGCGAAGGCGTGGATCCTCGTGCTGGATCACCCGTATTTCGCCACATCGGAGAAATCCGGGGCGTTCGCCATCGACGGCATTCCTCCGGGGACCTATCAGGTGAAGGCGTGGCACCCGCTGCTCGGCGTAGCCGAGCAGTCGGTCACCATCGCTGCCGGTCCGGGAGCGTCTGTCGCGCTCAAGCTTGCCGCCGTTCCAACTCAGCCGGATTCCACCGCCACGAGCTCAACAACGGTTCGTTAGGCAGGAAGAAGTGGAAGAACGGCGGGAGGAGAGGAAGAAAAAACGCAAACTTCCATTTAACCGTCCTCGGCGCGCTCGGCGGTTAAACATCGCGCTGTTATGGAGTGCTTCCCCTTCTCCCGCTTTTCTTCCTCTTCTTCCTGCCTAACGTGTAGTTACCGTGTAAAGAACGACAGACCGGCGAGGAGCCCGATCTCATTTGCATCACCGTTTCCGAAGTAGTGCGCGAAATTTGCCTCGAATCGGGACGAGAGGCGGCTGATTATCGGGAATTTGTACCCGATCCCCCCTCCGAGCAGTCCCGAGGCATCGCCGTCATCGTCGATGCCGTCATCCAGACCCCGGATTCCGACGAACGGCCGCACATAGAGGCCAGCTCGGTGATACGCGCCTGGGTACCGGTCACTCCCGAAATGGTACAGTAGACCGAGCTCCGCACGATAATCGGTCTCGGTGTTGTCATTTCCTGTAACGACGGCGATCCCGACCTTAGGCTCCAGCGAAGCGCGAGGAGAGATTGGAAACCCGAGCCGGAACGCTTGCACCGGAATGTCAATTCTCGTGGAAGCTTCGTCCTCGAGTCCGATCGTGACGCCGGCATCCATTCCGAGCTCGATGGGACGAGGGGCTGTCGACTGCGCCGACGCCTGAACGGCGGTCAACGCGAGGAGAATGGTCGCAAGGGAAAGTGTTCGCATCATGTCCGTTCTGGTTGAAGACGCGAAAACTCACGGCTACAACTGTGCCCGCAGAACCTCTTCTTCGCGGAATTGACCCCGGTAAAGGCGCGAATAAACCCCTTCCGCGGCCAGAAGGTCGCCGTGACGACCTTCTTCGACGAGCCGGCCCCTGTCGATTACGACGACGCGGTCCGCCCGCAGCACGGTGCTCATGCGATGGGCAATTATCAGCGTGGACCGACCCTGAAGCAGCTCCTCCATCGCCTGCTCGACGAGTCGCTCGCTTTCGCTGTCGAGACTCGACGTCGCTTCGTCGAGGATCACAATTGCAGGATTCTTGAGGAAGACGCGGGCAATCGCGAGGCGCTGCCGCTGCCCGCCGGAGAGCTTTACGCCTCGCTCGCCGACGAGAGTGTCGAATCCTTCGACGAGCCGGTCGATGAATTCCGTGGCGTGCGCTGCCGACGCGGCACGCCGGATGTCGTCCTCCGATGCATCGACGCCCTCGTCCTTCAACGCGTATGCGATGTTCTCGCGCACGGTGCCGCTGAACAGCGCGGGCTCCTGCGGCACCATGCCGATCGATCCTCGAAGATCCTCGAGTGAGAGGGTGCGAACGTCGTGGCCGTCCACACGAATCGATCCGCGCGTCACATCCCAGAACCTTGGAATCAGCGATGCGACCGTGGTCTTGCCGGCGCCGCTCGGTCCCACGAGCGCCACCACTTCGCCCGGCGCGATGTGGAGCGAAAGATCACTGATCACCTCGGGAAGAGCAGCGCCGTAGGTGAAGCTCACATTGTCGAGCTCCACTTCGCCGCGCACCGGTTTCCTGAGTCGAACCGGATTCGGCGGGCTTGCAATCGCCGGCTCCGTTTCGAGCAGGTCGAACGTGCGGCGCG
>DASWQD010000167.1:0-7623 GCA_036398255.1 Gemmatimonadaceae bacterium
AGTTGAGGTCTTCGAGGCCCGGCGAGATACCCGGGTACGTGAGAAGCGCGTCATCCGCATTGCTTGCGAACGACTTATCCACCAGGGCGATGACGTCGGCAGGCTTGTACGACGCCTTGTTCGTGAAATGATTGAGGGCAAGTGCCTTCAATCCGTACGCGTACTTGATCCACTTTGCACGCTCGCCGTTGTAGATCCTGTCGCCTTTGGCGAGGTACAAGACGTTGACAGCTCCGTCGCTGCGCGAAAGGTTCAGGACGGCGCTGTCGAGCAGACTCAGGACTTCCTGGTACGCGTATTCCTGAGTGTCGTAGTCGAAAGCGAATTTCGACTGGTCGATGGCCTGCTTGACGATGATCTCGCCGTGCAGGTCGGTCAGCACGAGCCAGCCCCACGCCTTGAGAATCTGGCCGACACCGAGAAGGTCCCACCTCTCCTCTGTGCGCGCGAGGTTGGTCATGTCGACGAGGTTCTGGCCGAGGTTCCAGTACACATCGCGCCACTGCTGCGCTCCGTTGTCACTGGATGGATCGTAGCCCATTCTGTCCCAGGTGCTGAGAACAGTTCCGGGCAGCGTCCACTGCTGCGTGTAGCGTCCCACGAAGCGTCCCTCGAACTGCGGCGACGTCACCATCCAGTGAAGCATCGGCGCCAGGTACAGGTTCGCGGAGACTACTTCGGGCCCATTGGGGTTGGTGTTGACGTCCAGATAATCGCTGCACGCAATCGGCACAGTGAGAGAGCCGACGAGCAGCGCGGTATATATTTTTTTCATCTTAGTCGATTTCCTGATCATCTCGACACCTTGATGCCGATGTTGTATCCCTGTGGCATCGGGAAATTGCCGTAGTCGATACCGGCCGCCCCGGATCCTCCGACAGCGGCGGTGTTTCCATTGACGATCGGGTCGAGACCCGAGTAGTTCGTCCAGAGCAGAAGGTCCGTGCCCGTCACGAAGATCGAGGCATTTCGAATCAGCCGCTCAGGAAGCGTGTACTGAATCGTGAGGTCTCTCAGCCTCAGCCAGTTGATGTCCTTCTCGATGAAGAGCTCTTCGCTGATGGCCGTGTAGTAGCTCGTCTGCACTCCCGGCACGACCACGATGTTGTTGATCGTCGGGGTAGCTGTGTTCTCCTTGCCGTCGCGGAGGACGCCGTCGACCACTCGCGGCTCCCACCGGTCGAGCGTGCGCATTGCCAGCCCGCGTGCAGTCAGCCACTGCTCGGTGGCGTTGAATACGTCTCCGCCCTTTCTGATGTCCCACAGCATGCTGAGAGAGAGGCCCTTCCGCTTGAACGTGTTCGTGATTCCAAGGAGGAAGTCAGGCGTCCGGTCGTAGCCGGCGTCGATGAACGTCGCCGAGCGAAGCGGCAGACCACTCGTCGGATCGATGAGCAGCTTGCCCTGGTTGTTTCTGAGATAGAACAGTCCGGTGAGTGACTGAGTCGAAAGTCCGGGAGCTGTTCCGTTGCGCACGTTGCCGAAGAGCCACGTATCCGACACATACGACTCAGGCAGTGCGAACGGCAGTGCGAGAGTCTTGCCGTGCGCCTTGTCGAAGTTCGCAAGGACGTCCCAGGAGAAGCTGTTCGTGAGAATTGGAGTAGTTCTCAGCGTCAGCTCGAAACCCTGATTTCTGGTCTCCGCACCATTCAGGTTGAACAGGATGTAGCCGGTCGCGTAGCTGCCGCGGACGTCGTTGACGATCTGGTCCTTGGTCTGCTTGCGATAGAACGTCATGTCGAGCCCAAGGCGATCCTGCAGGAAGCTCATTTCGATTCCAATCTCGTACGAGCGCGCGAACTCGGGCTTGAGACCGAGGTTCGGGCCCCAGAAATCGTAGCCGTACCCGCCGGCCACTGTCGGCTTGAACTGGAGCGACGGGCGGTAGGCATACGGGCGTGCGTCCTTGCCGACTTCTGCGTATGCGGCCCTGATCTTACCCGTCATGCGACGGCCGATCGCCGGGATCGCGTCGGAGAAAACGAAGCTCCCCGAAATCGAGGGATAGAAGAATGAGTTTCTCTCGACCGGAATCGTCGACGTCCAATCGTTTCTTCCCGTGGCAGTCAGGTAAAGAAATTCCTTGAAAGAAAGCGTCAGGCTGCCGAAGGCACTCACCAGGCGGCGCTGGTTGATGGTGCTGCGGCTCGACTTGATTGCCGCGTTGTTCACGGAGACGAAGTTCGGCTCGAGGAAGTCGCGGCCAAACGAAGCATCGGTCTGCGACTTGAAGTCGGAGATCGAATGACCGAGCAGGCCGTTGACCGAGAACGCGCCGAGCTGAATCGGGTTGACGTTGAGCAGCGTCTGCGCGCTGATGTTGCGAGTGATGTCGTCGGCGACGTCGATGAGCCCGTTCTGGTTGACGCCGAATGTGCTTTCAGGGTGCCGGAGAATCAGATTCTGGTTCGCGTAGGAATCGGTGCCGATGTTCGTCTTGATGTTGCCCCACGAGAACGGCGTGAACTTGAGGCCGAGATTCGCAATGATGCGGTTGTTCTTCGAGTTGACCTGATTCTTGTTGACATTGAAGTACGGATTGTCGACTTCACTCGACGCCGCGAGATTCGTGAGGCGACGTCGCTGGCCGGCCGGGCTCAAATAATCCTTTGCGTCGTCAGTCGCCGGCCAGACGAGGAGTCCGAGGAGAGGCCCGCCCTCGCCCTTGAGCGGCTGGCGATTGTCAGCGTAGGTGTAGCCCATCGACAGATCGGCGTTCAGCCACTTCGTCACCTGTGCCTGGGACGCTCCGGTGACGTTGACCCGGTTGTACTTGCTGTTCGGAACGACGCCTTCCTGGTTGGTCAGTGACGAAGCGACGCGGTAATTGATCTTGCTGTCAGCCGACGCGCCGCTGAATGCCAGGTTGTGCTTCTGCGTCACTGACGTCTGGAAGAACCCATCGATGTTGTCGAAGAATTCCGTCCCGGCCGGGTAGGGATCACCGTAGTAAAGAAAGGTGCTGCTGCCCACCGCCGACGGCTGATAGACCCGCTGGACTTCCGGCGCGGATCTGGGTGACTCTATCCTGAAGCTGTTGCTGTACTCGAGGCCGCCGCGTCCTGCCTTTCCGCGCTTTGTCGTGATGACGATCGCGCCATTGGCCGCATCGATACCATAGAGTGCCGATGCTTCCGGACCTTTGAGCACCACGAGGCTTTCGATGTCCTCAGGGTTGAGGTCAGCCGCTCTGTTCGTAAAATCGACGCCGCGATTCGCAAACCCGAGGGCAGATCCCGGAGCCTCTGAAGCGAGGACCGACGCCGTGTTCAGCGTCTTGTTGTCCATCGGCAGGCCGTCGATGATCATGAGCGGCTGGTTGCTTCCGCTGATCGAGCTGATACCGCGAATGGTGATGGACGATGAAGCGCCGGGCACGCCGGACGAGCTCACCACCTGGACGCCGGCAACTCTGCCCTGGAGAGCGTTGATGAAGCTCTCACGCTGAGTCTCGGCGATCGCGGCTCCCTTCACCGCCTGCTGGGCGGTTCCAAGAGAGCGCTGCGAGATGGTTTCACCGAGTGCGGTGACGACGACTTCGTTGAGTGTCGTCGGCATCTGGCGCAGCGTGAAGTTCTGCGTGACAGTCGCCCCCGCGCCGACCGTTATTCCCACGCGCTCAGGCATGTAGCCGACTCGGCGCAGGCGGACGAATTGGGGACCCGAAGGTACTCCCGCGACGGAGAAGCTTCCGTCCGAATTTGTCTGCGTGCCAAGCCGCGTCCCGTCAACCGTTATCTGTACTCCGGTGAGTGGCGCGCTCGACGAGGCGTCGACCACCCGCCCGCGAATTATCCCGGTGCCCTGACCGGTCGCGAGAGATGGAGTGGCTAGAAAGGTGAGGGCGAGAAAGCCAAGAACACGACTTAACCTCATGATGCCTCCAAACGTGGAAAATGGTTTCGCTTGACCTGAAGCGACTCCCGTCGAACCGATTCTTTGTGCGAAAACTGGTGGAGTTCCGCCCCGTAGGGGCGTGCCTATGTTATGGTCCCGCAAACGCGGTGTCAAATGAATGAGACAATCGATTTTCGGCGGCGCCGGGTCCAACCAAAATGGCCGCCTTGACCTATCAAGATTTGTTGATATATTAGCTGGATGACCGCCGCTGTCGACCTTTCACGCGCAGTCCAGCTTTTCCACGCGCTCTCCGACGAGACGCGCCTTGGCATTCTCGAGATGCTGAAGGACGGGGAGAGATGCGTCTGCGATCTCCAGGCTGATCTCGACGCCGCCCAGTCGCGGCTGTCGTTTCATCTCGGGGTTCTCCGCGACGCCGGCCTCGTCGCGGACAGAAAGGAAGGACGATGGTCGTATTACAGCATTCCCCCGAGGGCGATGGCGGAGGTGCACGACCTCGCTGTTTCACTGCAGCCGTCGAAGCTTCGCGTTCTCGCCCGGTCTTCGGGCAAATGCTGCGGCTGATTTTTTTTCACTTACATATCAACTTTTTTTGATTCGAGGGTCGATTCATGACAACCGCTTTGACCGAGACAGTGCAGGAGAAGTACGGCGCCGCTGCGCGCCGGGTACTCGAAGGCGTTCAACAGGGAAAGTCGGAAGCCGCTTCCTGTTGCGGACCGGTCAACTCCTGCTGCGGCGGCGCCACGTTTGACGGCACCACCGATCCGATTACCTCCAACCTCTACGTCGCCGGCGAGGAGCAGGAGCTCCCCGAGGCAGCCGTCCTCGCGTCGCTTGGATGCGGAAACCCGACAGCCCTCGCCGAGCTCAAGGAAGGGGAGGTGGTGCTCGATCTCGGGTCAGGCGGTGGAATCGACGTGCTGCTTTCCGCCCGGCGGGTTGGTCCAGCCGGAAAAGCCTACGGGCTCGATATGACTGACGACATGCTCGCCCTCGCCAATCGCAATGCCGAAGAAGCGGGCGTGAAGAATGTCGAATTCCTCCGCGGTCACATCGAAGCCATTCCGCTTCCGTCGAACTCGGTCGACGTGATCATCTCCAACTGCGTAATCAATCTCTCCGGCGACAAGCAGACGGTTTTGAAGGAAGCGTTTCGCGTGCTCAAGCCGGGGGGTCGCTTCGCGGTTTCCGACGTCGTGGTCCAGGGAGAGCTGCCCGCCGATGTGAAGCAAAGCATGGAGCTCTGGGTCGGCTGCGTTGCCGGCGCGCTTTCCGACAGGGAGTTCGTGTCACTGCTCGAAGGAGCGGGGTTCGCGGAGCCGAGCGTCGAGTTCACTCGCACGTACGACTTCGCCGACGCGAAGGCTTTCCTCGCAAACACGGGACTCGATGCTGACCGGATTGCGAATGAGGTTGCAGGCCGCGTAGGTGCCGCTTTCGTTCGTGCGACGAAACCGGTGACGACGCCCGTGGCGAAGAGATCCTGTGGGTGCGCGGACGATTGCTGCGAGACAGCGGCCTGACGGATTACGCCCCGTTTCTCAGAACCTCACCGAATTCTTCAGGCAGTCCGTGCTCGGCAATCGCGCGGACTGCCTTTTCGATTTCATACTGCACCCTGACAAAGGACACAATCGGCGCGCTGTCGCTCACGTCGAGGACAACGTAGCATGCGCGAGGATCACCGTCCTTCGGCCGGCCCACGCTGCCGGTATTGATGAAATGCACACCTTCGACGACCCGGTGCCACGGCTTGTGAGTGTGGCCAAAACAGACCAGGTCACCCTGCTTTGCGCCCGACTGCTCGCCGAGCTTCGAGAGGAATTGGTCGGTGCGATCCTCGGTGACATATATAAGGTTGTTGTTCGCATGCGCATGCAGCAGGATCAGGCTCGGTCCGGCGACATGACCTCCGAGAGGCCTGATATCGATTCGATACGGAAGGGCTCCGAGAAAGGACTTTGTCTCCGCTGACACCGCCTTTCTCGTCCATTCGTAGCTGAAGTGCGACAACTCTTCATCGCGCGGCGTGTCCGTTCGGCATCCGCAATGTTTATAGTCGGTCGCGACGGTCGAATCGTAGTTCCCCGCTACTCCCGGTATGCCTCTCTCGCGCAACAGCGCGACTGTTTCGTTCGGCCATGGCCCGTAGCCGACGAGATCGCCTAGATGATATATCGCGGCCTTCCCCGCTTTCGTCGCGTCCGCGAGGACGGCTTCGAGAGCCGGCAGGTTTGCATGAATGTCCGAGAAAATGACGTAGCGCATCAGGAACTCCGATCCACTGCTCAACAAAACTCGCGCGTCAGACGTACGTGAATGTAACAATGCTGAACAAATCGATCATAGCTGTGTCGGCGCTGCTCATGGCGATTGTCTCCGGGTGCGACAGTGCCCCGGGTGGGCGTTCCGGGGATTCCTCGTTCGCCGCACTGCAGGACCGCGGCAGAATGGCGATGGGTGTCGATCAGTACTCGTCGAGCCATGTATTCGACGTCACGGCCGACGGTGGACGCGTATCGCTCCAGCGCGATTCCGCTGATTCAGTCGGTGTTGCGCAGATTCGTGCCCACATGCGCCTGATTCAGCACGCGTTCGAAGCGGGTGACTTCAGCACACCCGCGTTCGTTCATGCGCGAGAGATGCCTGGAGCTGCGGTGATGGCGAAGAAACGCGATGCGATCACGTACACCTATCAGGACCTGCCGCGTGGCGGCGCAGTCGTAATCACGACGCAGGACTCCGCGGCACGAGCGGCGATCGCGGAGTTCATGAAGGCGCAGCGGGGCGATCATCACTCGGGCGGTATGGATCACGGCCGCCAATAGCCGCTAACTCGGCGGCCGCGCCACCGCCGCGAATTCCACGGTATAGCGAAGCTCGCTGAACCTTTTCACGAGATCGGTCGCATCGAGACCTTCCCGCTCGCTGCCGGAAAGATCCGCCAGCAGCTCGCCACGATGCACCATCACGGTTCGGTCCCCCTGCTCGAGCGCCTGGTCCATGCTGTGAGTCACCATCAATGTCGTGAGCGAATTCTCGCGCACGACCTGATTGGTGATGAGAATGATCTGCTCGGCCGCGCGGGGATCCAGCGCGGCGGTGTGCTCGTCGAGCAGAAGCAGCTGCGGGCGTTTCAACGTCGCCATCAGCAGAGTTATCGCCTGGCGCTGGCCACCGGACAGCGTTCCCATCGATGCGTTGAGCCTTCCCTCGAGCCGCATCCCGAGCCTGGAAAGCAGCTCGCGATACCTCTCCATCGCCGAGCGGCCGAGGCCGATGCGAAGGCCGCGGCGAGAGCCGCGAAGCTCTGCCATTCGCAGGTTCTCAGCGACTGTCATCGACGGACACGTTCCCTTGAACGGATCCTGGAAAACGCGGCCGATGAGATCGGCGCGCCGGTGCTCCGGTCGTCCCGTGACATCGACGCCCGCGATGAGGATCTTGCCTGCATCGGGAAAGAACGAGCCCGCGATTGCGTTGAGAAGAGTGGACTTTCCCGATCCGTTCGTGCCGATGACCGTGACGAACTGCCCGGGCGGAATGGAGAGGTCGATGCACCTGAGCGCGGGAACTCTCTCGCCTCCCGGCTGGGTGAAAGTCTTCTCCAGTCCCCTGATCTCGATCATCGCGCCTCCGCTCCGCGCCCGCCGCGACGCAGCTGCGGCAGCGCGAGGGCCGCAAGCACAAACGCTGCTGTCGCGAGCTTGAGGTCGATCGGATTCAGTCCAACGCGAAGCGCCATCGCGACCATGC
>DASWQD010000168.1:0-5334 GCA_036398255.1 Gemmatimonadaceae bacterium
GTAATCGTCGCGCTCCTTCTCGTCGTACGCGTAGTACTCCTCCTTTCCCTTCGCGACGCGGTAGAGAGGCGGCTGCGCGATGTAGATATAGCCCGACTCGATGAGCTCGGGCATCTGGCGATAGAAGAACGTGAGCAGGAGAGTGCGAATGTGCGCGCCGTCGACGTCTGCGTCGGTCATCAGGATGACCTTGTGATAGCGGACGTTCTCCACCGTGAACTCTTCCTTGATGCCTGCGCCGATCGCCGTGACGATCGTCCTGATCTCTTCGTTGCCGAGGATCTTGTCGATGCGTGCTCTCTCGACGTTCAGAATCTTTCCGCGCAGGGGAAGGATCGCCTGGAACGCGCGGTTGCGTCCCTGCTTTGCCGATCCGCCGGCGGAATCGCCTTCGACGAGATAGATCTCGCAGAGCGCCGGGTCGCTGAGCGAGCAGTCGGCAAGCTTCCCCGGAAGGTTGCCGATGTCGAGCGCCGACTTCTTGCGGGTGAGGTCGCGCGCCTTGCGTGCGGCCTCTCTTGCCCTCGCAGCCGAGATCGCCTTCTCGATCACGATGTTCGCTACTCGCGGATGCTCCTCGAGATATGAGCCGAGCATCTCGTTCACTACCGACTTTACGGCACCTTCGACTTCCGAATTGCCGAGCTTGGTCTTTGTCTGACCCTCGAACTGCGGCTCGCGGACCTTTACCGACAGCACTGCAGTGAGTCCTTCGCGAACGTCATCGCCCGACAGCGTGAGGTCGCCGCCCTTCTTGCTCGAGTTCTTCGACGCATAGGCGTTGATGGTCCGTGTCAGCGCCGACTTGAATCCGGTGAGGTGCGTTCCGCCTTCGTGCGTGTTGATGTTGTTCACGAACGAGAAGACGTTCTCGTTGTATCCGTCGTTGTACTGGAATGCGAGCTCGATCTCCACATCGTCGCGCTCGGTTTCGATGTACACGATCTCGTTGTGCAGCGACTTGCGCGAGGCATTGAGGAACTGGACCATCTCCTTGAGTCCGCCCTTGGCGAAGAACGTCTCGTTCTTCTCCTGGCCTTCCCGCTCGTCGTGGATGTGGATCTCGACGCCCTTGTTCAGGAAGGAGAGCTCGCGCAGCCTGTTGGCGACCGTGTCATAGTCGTAGCGCAGCTCGGTGAAGATCTCCGGATCCGGCTTGAACCAGACCTTGGTTCCCGTTTCACGTCCGGCTTTACCGAGCACCGATAGCTTCGTGCGCGTGTATCCCCGCACGAAGTCCATGTAATGCTCCTTCCCGTCGCGTTTGACCCACACCTTGAGCTGTTCGGAGAGCGCGTTCACCACCGAGACACCGACGCCATGCAGCCCGCCGGAAACCTTGTAGCTGTCCTTGTCGAACTTTCCGCCTGCGTGGAGCACGGTCATCGCGAGCTCGACACCAGGCATTTTCTCGGTGGGATGAACGTCCACCGGAATGCCGCGGCCGTCATCGGTGACGGTGATGGAATCGTCGGCGTGAATCGTGACTTCGATTTTCTTGGCGTGCCCGCCGAGCGCTTCGTCGATCGAGTTGTCGACTACTTCATAGACGAGGTGGTGAAGACCGCGGGCGGATGTCGATCCGATGTACATTCCCGGCCGTTTGCGCACGGCTTCGAGGCCCTTGAGTACCTGAATTTGGCCAGCGTCGTAACGCCCGTCGCCGTTCCCAGTCTTCGCCATGAAGTGAGGTCTTGAAGTCCAAAAGGTAGGACCGAACACAAGCCGAAGATCGGCAGTTCGGCAGATTGAATAATCTAATGGCCGGAGGGGATTTTCGCAATCCAAATCTCGGCATCTAAACGCTGATCCGGAAACAACTTAGCGGTCCAGCCGGTACCGTATTTTCCGGACCCTGTCCCGGCCCCTTCCAGCGTTCAGCGCCTTGAGCAGCTCCGGCTCCATCAGCCCCAGCTCGGTCATCCATGCATTTGTCGTCACGGCGACGAAAAGAACCCCGTCCGGACTGATCGACAGCGGCTTCGTGACCCGGGAAATCCGATCGCCGACGATCTTCGGCCACTCCTCGATCGCGCTCGCCTGCTGCACGCGCTTCACCAGGCCGCGCTCGGCGAGAAATCCGCTCACCGCATCGGCAATCGGGACGGGCTTTCGCTTCTTGTCGCTCACGCCATCACTCCTTCGATCACTCCGTCGCGTATCCCTCTTCGCTCGAGACCGGTCAGCTCGGAAGGGATGTCGGTTGCGCGCGGCACCACGAGAATTGTCTGGCCCATGCCGGACCCGCGGAGAAGCTCGAGAATGCGGGCGGAACGATTGACGTCGAGCTCCGCGAATGGGTCGTCGAGCAGGAGGACGGGAGCCAGCCCGCGTGCTTCGCGGATTGTCTCGCTCTCGAGCATTCTGAGCGCGATCGCCGCGGTTCGCTGCTGTCCGGCCGAACCGAACAACCTCATGTCCCGTCCGTCGAGTGTCATCGCGAGATCGTCGCGGTGAGGGCCGGCATGAGTCATCCCGCGCCTGATGTCGTGCTTTCGCTGTCGCGACAGGGCTTGCTCGAGTCCACCACGAACGTCGGAGTCCTTCGCCGCGCTGCTCGTGTACGCAATCGCCGCGTCTGCCGATTCGCCTATCGCCGACGTGATTCGCGAAAACTCGGTGCTGCGCTCCCGAACCCATTCCTGACGCGAGCACACGAGCATCGCCCCATGCTCGGCAAGCTGTGGCTCCCACACGGCGGCTGCGGCGTCGTCGCCGGTGCGCGCCGCCTCGCGGAGTGCTGCGTTTCGCCGCGACAGCGCGGCGCGATAGTGCTGGAGCGCGCTCAGATATTTTCTCGACGACAGCGCGAGAAGAAGGTCGAGAAATCTCCGTCGCTCTCCCGGGCTTCCGGCAATCAGCTGAATGTCGCGCGGCGAGAACATCACCGACGGCAGCGCACCGAACGCCTCACTGAGCCGCGATGTAACTCCACCGTCGATCGACACCCGCTTTTTCTTTCCGTGCCACTCGAATCCAACCGCGATCTCGTGCGCCGAATCCGAATCGCAGCTCGCCGATATGTGAAATCCCTTTGCGCCGAATCTGACGAGATCCTGGTCGCGCGCGCCGCGCACGCTTCTTAGAACCTGCAGGTAATAGACGCTCTCGAGCAGGTTGGTCTTGCCCTGGCCGTTCTCGCCGATGATCGCCAGCCCGGAGCGCGGCAGCTCGAGATCGAGCCTCTCGAAATTGCGGAAATCGCGCGCCGATATCCGGCGCAGCCATACCTGTGGGCTGCTCACTTCCCCCTGAAGACAGGCGTACGCTTCTCGAGAAACGCCTTCGTTCCCTCGTTCATGTCCTCAGTCGCTGCCAGCGCTCCGAAGTGATCTGCCTCGAGATCCATACCTTCATCGAGCGGCATATCCAGCCCCCGGTCGATCGCGTCGATTGAGAGCGCGACTGCGAGAGGACCGTTCGCGAGGATCTGCTTCATCATCTCATTCGCGGCATTCATCAGCTCTTCGGGCGGAACCACTTTGTTGACCAGCCCGATTCGATACGCCTCCGCGGCATCGATCATCTCCGCGGTTGTGATGAGCTGAATCGCTCGCCCCTTGCCGACTAGTCGCGCCAGCCGCTGCGTTCCCCCATATCCTGGACACGTTCCGAGCTTCACTTCGGGCTGGCCGAATTTCGCCTTGTCCGACGCGATCCTGATGTGACAGGCGAGCGCGAGCTCGCACCCACCACCAAGAGCGAATCCGTTGACCGCCGCGATGACGGGCTTCGACGAGGTCTCGTATTGCCGGAATATCGCCTGTCCGCGCCGCGCGAGCGTCTTCGCTTCCGACGACGTTTTTCCCGCAAGCTCCGAGATGTCAGCGCCCGCGATGAACGCGCGTCCCGCGCCGGTGACGATCAATCCCGCGACGTCATCACGCGAGCGCACTTCGTCGATCGCCTCGCCCAGCTCGCCGATTGTCGCGTCGTTGAGCGCATTCAGCTTGTCGGGGCGGTTGACGGTGAGCGTTGCAATGCGGTCGCTCACTTCGAGCGTCAGGGACTGGTAGGACATGTGCCGCGAGTTGAGGTGGTGGCGTGGACGCTGTAATGTACGCGCGCATCATTACTTCGCCTACTTGAGAAGCCAAATGGCAGAGAAGTGGATTCGCCGAAAGGGAACAAAGGCTTCTGGCTTCAGATATTCCGGTCCCGACGGGAAGCCCGTCGGCAAGATGGACGTTCTCGAAAGAATCGATACACTGCGCATTCCGCCTGCGTGGACCGATGTTCACATCGCCGCCAGCCCGCGAGCAGCGATTCAGGTGTGGGGCTTCGACGCGCGCGGTCGCAAACAGTATCGCTATCACAAGCGCGCCGTCGAGCAAGGGGAGCTGCGGAAGCATTACCGCGTGCGTCAGATGGCGAAGGATCTTCCGAAGTTGCGCAAGCGCCTCCTTCACGACCTCGCGCGGCGGGATTTTTCCCGCGAGCGAGTGGCCGCGGGAGTGTTGATGCTCATCTCGCAGCGGTGGTTTCGGGTGGGAAGCGACCGCTACGAAAAGGAGAACAATTCATTCGGCATCACCACGCTGCGCAAATCGCACGTATCGCACGGTGGCGATCACATCGTGTTCGACTATCGCGGCAAGCGCGGCATCGATCAGCACCAGCTCGTCATCGATGCGCGGCTGATCAGGCTCGTCGAGGATCTGCTGGAGACACCAGGCAAGCGGCTGTTTCGTTACCGCGACGGGCGCAAATGGGTTGATCTCGACGCAGGCGAGGTCAACGCGTATCTCGAAGAGATCGCCGGATTTCCGTATACGGCCAAGGATTTCCGGACATGGGGCGGCTCGTTGATCGCGGCCACAGTGCTTGCCGACATCGGACCGGCGAGGACGAAAACCGCCCGCAACAAGAACGTCATCACTGCTGTGCGCCTCGTTGCGGCAGAGCTTGGAAACACTCCCGCGATCTGCCGCAAATCGTATGTGCATCCGATGATACTCACTCGCTATCTCAGGAGCGGAGCGACAATCACTGTTCCCCGCCGAAGCGCGAAGAAATCATCGGCGCTCAGGCACTGGCCCGAGGAGACGGCGCTGATTCAGTTCCTCGACGAGCATTTCCCCGAGCGCCGCACTGAACGAAGGCTGCCAGGTGACGAGCGATGAAACACGTTCTCGCGATCGATGAGGGAACGACTGGCGTCACCTGCCTCGTCGTGTCATCCGCCGGAAAGATCGTCGGACGCGGCTACAGGGAGATCACCCAGCATTTTCCGCGGCCCGGGTGGGTCGAGCACGATGCGTCGGAAATTTTCGAGCGAACACTCGAATCGGCGCGTGAGGCAATCGCGCATGCCGGAGTTCAGCCCGACAGCAT
>DASWQD010000169.1:0-6661 GCA_036398255.1 Gemmatimonadaceae bacterium
GGCGCAAGGGGCCCTGCCGGGATTCAGAGACTTCTATCCAGAACAGTTTGCCGAACGCGCCTACATTGTGGGCGCCTGGCGCAGGGTTCTGCATCGTTACGCATTCCTGGAGTATGACGGGCCGCCTCTCGAGCCGCTCGATCTCTATCGCAAGAAGAGCGGCGACGAGCTCGTGGGTCAACTGTATTCGTTCACCGACAAAGGCGACAGGGAAGTTGCGCTGCGTCCCGAGATGACGCCGACGTTCGCGCGCATGGTTGCGGCGAAGGCAAACTCGCTCAGAAAGCCGGTGAGATGGTTTTCGGTCCCGCAGCTGTTCCGCTACGAGCGGCAGCAGAAAGGCCGGCTGCGAGAGCATTTTCAGCTCAACGCTGACATCGTCGGCGAACCGGCCGTGACGGCCGACGCGGAGCTTGTGTGCCTCGCCCTCGATGTCATGCGCGAGCTGGGACTCAGTGCGGCCGATGTGAAGGCGAGAGTTTCGGACAGGCGACTTCTACAGGCTTTGCTTGCGAGCGCCGGCGTTGCGGAGAGCGAGCTTGCAGCGGTGTACGCCGTCATCGACAAGCGGGGACGCGAGCCGGCTCAGGTCACGCGCGAAAAACTCGTCGCGGCCACCGGGAGCGACGATGTCGCCGGGAAGGTTGACGAGATCCTCGGAGTGCGGAACATCGACGAGCTAGGCTCGCGATACGGCGCACAACAGGGAATCGCCGAGCATGTGGACCGGATGCGCGAATACACGCGTTATGTCGAAGCGCTCGGCTTTCGCGAATGGATCGAGCTCGACCTCACGATCGTCCGGGGTCTCGCATACTACACGGGTGTGGTGTTCGAGCTGTTCGACACGGCGGGCGAGTTTCGCGCAATCTGCGGTGGCGGGCGATATGACACTCTCCTGAAAACCCTCGGCGGCGTGGACCTTCCCGCGCTGGGGTTCGGGATGGGCGACGTGGTGCTCGGCGAGCTCCTTCGTGCTCGCTCGCTGATCCCTTCGGTCGCGCCAACGACGGATTACTGGGTCGCGGGTGATGATGACTCGCTTCTTCCAGAGGTGATGAGCGTGGCGTCGCAGCTCAGGAGCAGGGACAGAAGCGTGGAATACGCCCTCAAGCCGCAGCAGCTTGCCCGGCAGCTGAAGGCTGCGTCGTCCGCCGGTGCAAGGAACGCGGTGATCATCAAACGCGCGGATTATGAGAAGGGCGAGGTTACCTTGAAGGACCTCGAAGCCGGAACCGAAAAGTCGCTTTCGCTGGCAGAACTGATCAACTCTCTGAACTAGGGAACGATGGCCGACGACAAGAAGCTCACGACCCGCGCCGACGACTTCAGCGCGTGGTACAACGAGACAGTCCTGAGGGCGGAGCTCGCCGATTATTCGCCCGTGCGCGGATGCATGGTGATACGGCCGCGCGGGTATGGCATCTGGGAGCGCATGCAGCGCCAGCTGGATTCCATGTTCAAGGACACGGGCCACGAGAACGCGTACTTCCCGCTGCTCATTCCCGAGAGCTTCATGCACAAGGAAGCGGAGCACGTCGAGGGCTTCGCTCCGGAGACTGCTGTGGTTACCCACGGCGGTGGGAAGAAGCTCGACGAGCCGCTCGTGATTCGTCCGACGTCGGAGACAATCATCTACGCGATGTTCGCGAAGTGGGTGCAGAGCTATCGCGACCTTCCTCTCCTGATCAACCAGTGGGCGAACGTCGTCCGCTGGGAGATGCGCACCAGACTGTTTCTCAGAACGCTCGAATTTCTCTGGCAGGAAGGCCACACTGCGCACGCCACCGAAGGCGAGGCGGAAGAAGAGGCGCGCAGGATGCTCAACGTCTATCGCGACTTCATGGAAGCGTGGATGGCGATGCCAGTCGTGACCGGAATCAAGACCGACTCGGAGAGATTTGCCGGAGCGCTCCGCACCTACTCGTGCGAGGCGATGATGCAGGACAACAAGGCCCTTCAAGCCGGCACGTCGCACAATCTCGGGCAGAACTTCGCGAAGGCGTTCGACCTGAAGTATCAGACCGAGCAGGGCGGAACCGAGTTCGCGTGGAATACAAGCTGGGGAGTGTCCACACGCCTCATTGGCGGTCTCGTGATGACGCACGGCGACGACTTCGGGCTCCGCGTTCCGCCGCTTCTCGCCCCGATCGAGCTGGTGATCGTGCCGATCTGGCGATCCGACGAAGACAAGGCGCGCGTCATGCAGGCTGCGCGGAACATCACTGCTACTCTGAACGGGTGGGAGCGGCGAAAGACCGGCAAGCTTCGCGTTCATCTCGATGACCGCGAAGGCATCAAGCCTGGCGCGAAGTACTACGAGTGGGAGCTTCGCGGAATTCCGCTGCGGCTCGAGTTCGGACCGCGCGACCTCGACGCGAATCAGTGCGTGCTGGTGCGGCGTGACAACCGCGTGAAACGGACTGTCACGCTCGACTCCATCGGCGAAGACGTCGCCGACCTGCTGAGCATGATCCAGACGGACATGCGGGTGGAGGCATTCGAGAGGCGTGAAGCCAACAGCTTCCGCGGAGAGATCTCCTACGATCGATTCCGCGAAGTCATGGATGGAAACGGCGGATTTGTCTACGCCGGATTCTGCGGCGGAGCGAAGTGCGAAGCAGAGATCAAGGAAGACACGAAGGCGACGATTCGCGTCCTGCCCGATGAGGAGTTCCGTTCGGCAGAAGTCCCGAAACGCTGCCTCAAGTGCGGAGCGCCATCGAAGACAGAAGCCCTGTGGGCGAAAGCGTACTGAAGACTTCAGGGTTCGCCCGCGACGCCGGCCTCCTCGAGTGTGACGGTGTCTCGCTCGAGGCTGTAGCCGCTGCGGTGGGAACGCCGGTGTACGTCTACAGCGTCGCCGCCATCGAGCACCAGTACGCGCGGCTGTCGACGGCGCTGGCGCGCGTTCCGCATCGCCTGCACTACAGTGTGAAGGCGAACTCGAACCTCGCGATACTCGGGCTGCTTCGACAGCTAGGGTCGGGCGTGGACATCGTGTCCGGCGGCGAGATGTACCGCGCGCAGTCAGCCGGATTCGGCGGAAGCGACATCGTCTTCAGCGGAGTGGGGAAGACTGAGCGCGAAATGACGGAAGCGCTCTCCTTCGGCGTGCTCATGTTCAACGTCGAGTCGGAAGAAGAGCTTCACTTTCTCGATGAAGTTGCCGGCAGGATTGGCAGGAAGGCGCCTGTTGCGCTGCGCGTGAATCCGGAAGTGATGGTGGATACACCGCATCCGTACACGAGAACGGGCGTAAAGGGAATGAAGTTCGGAATTCCTTTCGACGAGACTCTTCCCGTGGCGAAGCGGGCGCTCGGGCTCAGGAACATCTCGCTCATCGGGCTCGACATGCACGTCGGATCGCAGATCTCGCAATTCGAGCCGTACGAGATCGGACTCGGCCGCCTGCTTCAGCTGAAGACCGAAATCGAAGCCGCGGGCGCAGAGGATCTGGAGTACCTCGACATCGGAGGCGGGCTTGCAGTGTCCTACGACATGGAGCATCCCATCGACGTCGACGCTTTTGCGCAGGTGGTGGAGAAGATGGTAGGACCCACTGGCCTCAAGGTCATCGTCGAGCCGGGAAGATTCCTCGTCGGGAATGCCGGCGCGCTGCTCACGCGGGTGCTCTACAGAAAGCGGAGCGGCGGCAAGGAGTTCATCATCGTGGACGCTGGAATGAACGACTTGATCAGGCCCTCGCACTACAACGCATATCACAGGATCGAAGCGGTGAAGGCGACTGAAGCACGAACGACCGCTGACATCGTGGGCCCGGTTTGCGAGAGCGGGGATTTCCTTGGGCTGCATCGAGACGTGGACGATGCGCAGCCCGGCGACCTGATCGCGGTTCTGTCCGCCGGCGCGTATGGCTTCGTCATGGCGTCGAACTACAATTCGCGTCCGAGAGTTGCTGAGGTAATTGTCCGTGATGGTCGTTTCGGGGTCGTGACCGAGCGTGAGCAGTACAGCGACCTCATCAGGAAAGAGCGTCTCGAGCCAGAATGGAGGACGGTCGAATGAAAGTCGGACTCATGGCAGACACCCACGACCGTGTGCCGGCGATCAAGGAACTTCTCGATGTTCTGCTCGAGAAAGGAGTCTCGCTCGTGATGCACGCCGGAGACTACTGCTCGCCGTTTTCCCTCGAGCCTTTCAACGAAAGAAACGTGGCGCTTCTTGGAATTTTCGGTCGCAATGATGGCGATCCCGAGGGTCTCAAGGCAGTCGCCGCACGCGGAGTCGGGATGGAGCTCTACGAGTCACCGCACAGCTTCGAAGTGTCCGGCCACCGGATACTGATCGTCCACGACCTCGGCGAGGTGAATCGCCGGTCCATCGAGTCGCACCGGTTTGTCGTCCATGGCTTCACGCACAAGCAGGAGACAATCACGCGGGGCCAGGCCCTGGTCGTGAATCCGGGAGAAGCGTGCGGATGGCTGACGGGGAAGTGCACGGCGGCAATCCTCGATCTCGAGACGCGCGAGGTCGAGGTCGTCACGCTATGAAGAGCAGGATCCTGATACTCGATTACGGAGCCCAGTATACCCAGCTCATCGCGCGAAGGGTCAGGGAAGCGCGCGTTTATTCGGAGATACATCCGCCGACTCGCACGGTCGAATGGGTTCGGAACTGGAATCCCACCGGCATCATCCTGAGCGGCGGCCCCAACTCGGTCTATGCCGACAATGCGCCGCGCGCCGATCGCGCGCTGTTCGACATCGCCCCCGTGCTCGGCATCTGCTACGGGATGCAGCTGATCGGATTTCTCGAAGGATCGGAGGTAAAGCGCGGCGGACGCAGGGAGTATGGCCGCGCTGAGGTGAAAGTTACCGAGCCCGGCGTGCTGTTCAGCGGATTCGACGTCGACGAACAGTTCGGGGCATGGATGAGCCATGGCGATCACGTCGAGGCTCCGCCCAAGGGCTATGTCGCGATTGCGTCGAGCAACGCCAATCCTCTCGCGGCGTTCCGGCACGAGTCGAAGCCCATCTACGGTGTTCAGTTTCACCCCGAGGTGGCGCACACTCCGCGCGGCGGCGAGATCATCGCGAATTTCCTCTTCGGTGTGTGCCGCGCTGAGGCTGACTGGACGACAGGCGCATTCATCGACACTGAAGTCGCGCGAATCCGCGAGATGGCGGGTGAGTCGAGCGTCATCTGCGGATTGTCGGGGGGAGTCGATTCCGCGGTCGCCGCTGCGCTCGTTCACCGCGCGGTGGGTGACAAGCTCACCTGCATCTTTGTCGATACCGGACTGCTCAGGCTTCACGAGCGGGAGCAGGTGGAGCGGACTTTCCGGCAGCACATGGGAATCAAGCTCGTGACGGTCGATGCATCGAAGCGGTTTCTCGATGCACTCGCAGGCGTAGAGGAGCCGGAGAAGAAGCGGACGATCATCGGTCACACGTTCATCGATGTGTTCGAGGAAGCAGCGAGCGACGCCGGAGCGAACGCCGAGTTCCTCGTACAGGGAACGCTGTACCCCGACGTGATCGAGTCGTTGTCGCCGACAGGAGGGCCATCGGTGACGATCAAGACGCATCACAACGTCGGCGGCCTCAAGCCGGGGATGAAGTTCAACCTCATCGAGCCGCTCCGTGAGCTTTTCAAGGACGAAGTCCGAAGTGTGGGACGCGAGCTCGGCTTGTCTGAGGAGATGGTTGGGCGGCATCCATTCCCCGGTCCGGGCCTCGCCATTCGCATCCTGAGCGATGTGACTCGCGACAAGCTCGAGGTGCTGCGCGCTGCCGACGCGATCTACCTCGAGGAGATTCGCTCAGCGGGACTTTATGACTCGATCTGGCAGGCGTTCGCCGTGCTGCTTCCGGTGCGAAGCGTTGGTGTGGCGGGCGATGAGAGGACGTACGAGAACGTCCTCGGATTGCGAGCTGTGACATCGACCGATGGGATGACGGCGGACTGGTTTCATTTCCCGTATGAAGTGCTCGGTCGAATATCCAGCCGGATCATCAACGAGGTCCTCGGTGTCAACCGAGTCGTCTACGATGTTTCGACCAAGCCCCCTTCTACGATCGAGTGGGAATAACTACGGGTTAACCGCCGAGCGCGCCGAGGGCCGCCGAGGGCCAAACCGGCCGCTGCATTTCTCACCTTGCGGTAATTGTAGTCGCCCCACAAACTCGAGTTGGTGAGACGAAAGGGCGAGGGGGAAGACTTGATGCGTGTGCGAGCTCATAACCGCGTCAGCGTGTATCTGGGTGTTTTGATTCTATTCGCAGCGCTCTCAGTAGCGAGCTGCGGAGGTGATTCGACAGGCCCTCAGATAAAAGAGCCGACTGTCGTCCCAGTCGCTGCGGTATCGGTGAGCATTGCGCGAACCGCCTTCCGAGTCGGGGAGAGTTTACAGGCTGCTGCCTTGCCTGTTGACTCCGTCGGTGCGGTGTTGACTGGACGTGACGTGATGTGGACCTCGACCAATCGCGATGTCGCCACAGTCTCTTCTGCAGGACTCGTAAATGGAGTCGGACCGGGGCTTGCCTCTATTGTGGCTGAGGTTGAAGGCAAGAAGGGAGAGGTTGTCCTTCAGATTTCCCTTGTACCGGTTTCAAGCGTGACAGTCACGCCGCCATCTCAGACGATCTCCTCAGGTGCGTCACTCACTTTCTCTGCCATACTGAAGGATTCAGCAGGG
>DASWQD010000170.1:0-2494 GCA_036398255.1 Gemmatimonadaceae bacterium
AAGAGATTGAACGATGAGATGCATTCTGTTCGGGCTGGTGATCATGCCGGGGATTCTGGCAGCGCAAAATCGTCCACCGCTTCTGAGCGAGCCGATAGTTGCTGCGCTTGCGAAAGAGCTCTCCGGCGATCGCGCGCTCGAGACCATCGTCGCGATCTCGAAGAATCATCGCATGCGTGGGTCGCGAGGATTTCGCGCTGCGGCCGAGCATGTTGCGGCAAAGGCGCGTGAGGGTGGGCTCGACAGTGTGAGGATCGAAGAGTTTCCGGCTGACGGAAAGATCTTCTATGGAACGCAGCGCTCGCGCCCGCCATGGGATGCGGAGTTCGCCGAGCTGCGCGAGGGCAACACGATAGTAGCGAGCTGGGAGAAGCAGCCGATGTCGCTCGCGCAGGACAGCGAGAGCGGGGAGGTGAACGCCGAGCTGGTGGATGTCGGCGCCGGTACGGCTGATTCCAACTATGTGGGGAAGAACGTTCGCGGAAAGCTGATCCTCGCTTCAGCGCAGCCGGGTGGTGTCGCCGGGATTGGTGTCGCGAAGTACGGAGCTGTGGGGATCATCAGCTATGCGCAGAACCAGCGTACCGCGTGGTGGGGAGAGAACGAGGATCTCGTGCGCTGGGGACATCTCGACACGTTCGCGAAGGTGAAGACGTTCGCGTTCATGGTTTCGCCTCGTGTTGCGAAAGCATATCGAGAGCGGCTCGCGCGCGGCGAGCGTGTGAAGCTCTCGGCAAAAGTGCGAGCGGGTCAGCATCCCGGCGTATACTCGATCGCTACCGCGATGATACCCGGCGCGGATCCGAATCTGTCGCGAGAGGAGATTGTGTTCTCCTGTCATCTCGATCATCCGAATCCCGGCGCGAACGACAACGCTTCTGGATGCGCAACGAATCTCGAGGTCGCTGTCACTCTCGCGCGATTGATTCGTGAGGGGAAAATTCCGCGTCCTGCGCGCACGATTCGTTTCGTGTGGCCGCCGGAGATCGAAGGCACTGTGACGATCCTGAACGCGAAGCCCGAATGGGCCCGGCGCATCAAGGCGGTCGTGCACATGGACATGGTAGGTGGTGGTCCCGAGACGAAAGCAGTTTTTCATGTGAGCAGCGGACCGGCAAGCCTTCCGTCATTCGTGTACGACATCGCGCAGCAGTTCGGCGCATTCGTGAACGAGCAGACCTACGAATACGCGGCGAGAGGGCGCGCAGCATATCCGCTCGTTACGGCGAAAGGCGGGAAAGAGCCGCTGCTCGCGCAGCTCGACGAGTTCGACATGGGGAGCGATCACGTGGTGTACTCCGATGCATCGTGGGGAATTCCGGCGATCTACCTCCACGATTGGCCCGATCGCTACATCCACACGACGTGGGATACTCCTGACAAGATCGATCCGACCAAACTCCTGCGAGTCGCGTTCATCGGAGCAGCGAGCGGCTACTTCATCGCGACGATGAGCGCCGACAATGTACCCGAGGTTTACCGGGCGATAAACGCAGCCGCCATGCGGCGCGTTGCGCGTGTTGCTGATCGTGTCGTTGGATTGAGCGACGCGGAAGTTGCAAACCTTCAGCAATTCAGGACTGCATACGAAAACAACGTCGCCAGGTCGATGAGCGAATTCATCGGACGCCCCACACTCGGCGATACTACATCGACGGCTCGTCCTCCGGCAGGCGACAGCGGGCTGGTTTTTGGACGCAATCGCCATCTCAAGGGACCGATGAGCGTGTTCGGCTACGACTATCTCACCGACAAGCTCGGTGTCGAGCGTACCGCGAAGCTGCGTCTGTTGAATTATCAGGGACTCCGCGGATCAGGTGGCGACTACGCTTATGAAGTGCTGAACCTTGTGACCAGGCCGCGGAGTGCGATTGCGGTGAGGAACACCGTTTCTGCGATCTACGGTCCGATTCCTCTCGATATGGTCGTCGAGTTTCTGCGCGCGCTCGAGGAGATAGATGTAGTACGGACTGGAGCAGCGATCAGAAGGTAAAGTAGACCCACCGTCTGGGTTTAAGCTGCGGTCGACTCAGCGCGACGGTATGTCGCCCGCCGCCTCGACGGTTGCGGTGGTTATCTCCTGCCCGGTAATGCGAGTGTAGAACCGTTCGCGCTCTCCGAGAATGTGCGATTCCGAGTAGGTAGATCCATCAGGATTGCGCCAAGTGTATACGAGCCCGCAGCTGTATCGAGTGGGCGGATACGAGGCAATTCGCGCGTCGCTCGCCACAACGGTCACGGTTACGTTGCCGGTGAAGCTGCCGTCGCGAACCGGAACCGTCGCTAATCCTGATCCGACACTGACTGGAACCGACATCGGGGAAGTGTGAAGCACCGTGCATGTCACGGGGGCGCCGGTCATGTGCGTCATGCTCTCGATTCGCACTGGAACGGTGAAGACGAAGTTTGCGAATGACGGCGCCGGCGTGTGAAGCGAGGCCAGGCCGACGAGGATGAGAGTGGGAAGCATTGTCATTCTCTCCTTCCAATAAGA
>DASWQD010000171.1:0-3113 GCA_036398255.1 Gemmatimonadaceae bacterium
GTATATCTCGCACCCTCCGCCTTCGAGGCCGGCTTTCTTTCCGCGGCCCATGGCGACAGGGAAGTAGAACTAACGCTAGAGCGTCTCGAAGACGCGATGAGGGCAGCCAGTGCGTAAGACTCTCTTTATCGGAATGCTTGGTGCGGCTGCCTGCGCTTCTGCGCTCCCGCGCGAGGAAATCCCGCCGGTAGTGGACGACAACGACCAGCCAGTGCGCATCGCGCTCTCGACATCCGACGAAAGCGCGAAAGTCGGAGGCACGGGCACCTGGCGCATCTACAACCGGAACAGCACCAACCTCGTAACGAGCGGATCAGCCGGCGGCGCGATGACGATCGAGCCGCGAAGCGGACAGCTCGTCGTAGTGAAATCCGACGGATCGGTTACGTCTCGACGATCTGGACCATTTCTCGTGCGAGCCACTACGCCGGGCTCGTACGTCACCTACGAAGGAAAGCGCTATCGCGGCGAGCTCATCATCACGCCTTCCAACGGCGCACTGCTCGTAGTAAATCGTCTCGGTGTCGAGTCGTACCTGCGCGGTGTCGTTCCCCTCGAAATAGGTACCAGACAACCCGGCGAGGAGGCCGCAGTCGAGGCGCAGGCAGTAGCTGCACGCAGCTACACGTACATCCACATGGCCGAAGCGGGAAATCGAGGCTTCGACATGTACGGCTCCATCCAGGACCAGGCGTACGGTGGCGTCGACGCAGAGAAGGCGATGTCCGACGCGGCTGTGGCTTCCACGCGCGACATGGTGATCAAGTACGCGGGCAGGATCATCAACACGCCCTATCATTCGACGTGCGGCGGAAGAACGGCAACCGTGAGAGAGGTGTGGTGGAGGCAGTCGGATCAGCCCTACCTCCAGCCAGTCAGTGACCAGATTCCGGGCTCGAGCTCATACTACTGCGATGTGTCGCCCCGATTCCGCTGGACAGCGACGTTCAACGCCGACCAGCTCCGCAACTCGCTCGAGAAATATCTGGCGTCGGTGACGCCGGCCGTCGAGCCGGCTGTGAATCCGCCGAGCACGTTGCCGCGCACTCCGCTCGGCCGGGTTACCGGATTCCGGATCGACGGGCGCACTCCATCAGACCGGGTCTCTTCGGTATCGATTCAAACCGACCGCGGCAATTACGTGGTGCGAGGAAATGACGTGCGATTCGTTCTGCGTCCGCCGAGCGGCGGCCTACTCAGCAGCACATATTTCACGGCCGAAACGACGTCCGAGGGCAGCGGTGGAATTGGCCTCGTCGTGAGAGGCGGCGGCTACGGACACGGCATCGGAATGTGCCAGTGGGGCGCGATCGGCCGCGCGCGCGCGGGGCAGGACTATCGGACAATACTGACTACGTACTATCAGGGAACGACAGTGAGTCGCGTCAACGAATGACAACCGACCTCCGCCTTGGACTCGTCGGAGCGGGTGCGATAGCACAGCTCGCACACCTGCCGCTGCTCGCGAAAATGCGCGGCGCGCAGCTCGTCGCGATCTGCGACAACGACGGTCCAAAGGCGGGCGCCCTCGCCCAGCGTCTCGGCGTCCCCGACATCTTCACCGACATCGACGAGCTGCTCGATACCGACAAGCTCGACGCAGTCGTGATAGCGACCCCGAACCATCTGCACGAGCCGCACGTCCTGCGCGCGCTCAAGCAGAACGTCCACGTTCTGTGCGAGCGGCCTCTCTCCCTCACTCACAAGGGAGTCCAGCGGATTCTGGACACCGCGAAAGCCTCAGACTGCAAAGTGGTGGTCGGCAACAATCATCGCTTTCGCAGCGACGTTCAGCAGCTTACGCGCTTTCTGCAGGGCGGCGAGCTGGGGAACGTGATAGCAATGCGCGCCGGGCAATACCAGTTCCGCGCCGGCCAGCAGGGATGGCGACAGCGGAAAGCTGAGGCAGGAGGCGGCGCGTTTCTCGAATACGGATATCCGCTGCTGGACCTGTGTCTCTGGCTCGCCGATTTCCCGAAGCCGCGAAGAGTAACCGCCCAGCTCAGCGCGCCCCGCGAGGGAGCGGTGGAAGACATGATGATCGTGAATCTCGAATGCGAGCGCGGCATGAGCTTCAGCATCGATGTATCGTGGGCATACGTGGGCCTGGAAGAACGATGGTGGTTCGAAGTGATTTCGACGAAGGGAAGCGCGAGACTCTCACCGCTTCGGGTAGTGAAGGAGCTGAACGGAAGGGCTGTGAACGTCTCCCCGTCGGGCGCAGCCGCACGCGAGAGCGCATTTCTTCAGTCGTATCGCGCGGAGCTCACTCATTTCGTAGCCCTGCTCAAGGGCGATGCGCCTTACGAGCTGCCGACTGACCAGCTTCGGGTGATGGACGTGATGGAAGCCGCGTATCGATCCGCGGAAGAGGGTCGCGAGATTCAGCTGTGATCCGCACGTCGATCGCCGCGCTCTTCACGCTGTTCATCTCTTCCACTGCGATCGGGCAGCAGACGGCGGCGCGCGAGCCCGGATCCAATCTCACAGTCTATCTGCTGACCATGGGGCCCGGTGACCAGGTCTGGGAAAAGTTCGGCCACAACGCAATCTGGATTCACGACGAGCTGAACGGGACCGACATCGCGTATCACTGGGGTCTCTTCGACTTCGCCGACAAGGACTTCATTCCGAACTTTGCGCGCGGTCGAATGCGCTACTCGATGGGCGCCTTCGACATGAGCGAGACCGTCGACCAGTATCGCCGAGCCAACCGCACCGTCTGGGCGCAGAAGCTCAACCTCCAGCCCGCGCAAAAGCAGCGGCTCGCGGAATTCGTCGCGTGGAACGTGCGGCCAGAGAACCGCTTCTACCATTACGACTACTTCCGGGACAACTGCTCTACGCGCGTACGTGATGCGCTCGACCTTGCACTCGGCGGAACGATAAAGTCAGCGACAGAACGCACACCATCCGGAACATCGTTCCGCTTTCACACCGCTCGCCTGACGCAGGATGACTGGCCCGTATTTACGGGAACGATGTTCGGACTCGGACAACCGGTAGACCGGGAAATCAGCGTATGGGAGGAAATGTTTCTCCCGGTGAGAATGAAGGATCAGCTGCGCAACGTTCGCGTTACGGCAGCGGCGGGCAGAGAGCCGCTCGTGCTC
>DASWQD010000172.1:0-9349 GCA_036398255.1 Gemmatimonadaceae bacterium
GGCTACCGGTCGCTCCGACGAGCTGCTCGAGATCCGGCGTGTCGCACGCGAGTGCTGCCAATGCTGATGCGACCAGCAGCCGCGGCATGCTGGATCGCACGCTGCACCAGGTTCGTGTGGCGACAGGATTAAGGAATCGGGTTACCATTGGGCCTCCTCTTCTGCGGGGTTAAGGGTCTGCGTGTTGCGCTTCCCGGGCACCGTTCCCATGTTGATTCCAGGGGACGGTTGGTTCGTCCATTACCAGAGAGAACGGCAAAGCGCCCGCACCGCCGACATTCCCATCTGCTCGGCACATTTTGTGAGAAAAAACGAGGAGCATGGGTATCGAGGCGAATCGGATCGACGTCGCGGGCGAGCTCCGCGCAGGCAATCGGGAGGCGATCGACCGACTCATCCCGCTGGTCTACAACGAGCTGCGTCAGATCGCGCACCGTCACCTCTCGCAACGGCGCGACGGCGCAACGCTGAATACGACTGCGCTCGTAAACGAGGCTTACCTGAAGCTCGTCGACCAGTCACGCGCAGGGTGGGACGACCGTGTGCATTTCCTCGCTGTCGCCGCCATGGCCATGCGTCACATTCTCATCGACCGGGCGAAAGCACGCCGGTCCATCAAGCGTGGAGGCGACCGCCGCCGCGTGACACTCGACGACACCGCGATCAACCCCGATGACGCGCCCGATGCGCTGCTTCAGATAAATGATGCTATCGATCGCGTTGCCGCGATCGACTCGCGTCTATCTCGCGTTGTCGAATACCGGTTCTTCGGTGGCCTTACGAACGAGGAAATTGCCGGCGCGCTCGGCATCACGGAGCGCACAGTCGAGCGCGACTGGATAAAGGCTCGCATGCTGCTCAGGGAGATGCTGGCGGCATGAACCGGGCATCCCGGTTCAGCGATACGCCAATTACGGCGGAACGCTGGGCCCGCCTCGATCCTCTCATCGACGCTGCGCTCGAGCTTCCTCCGGAACAGCGATCCGCGTACGTGGATCGAGCATGCACCGATGATCCATCACTGCGAGCCGATCTCGAGCGACTGCTGTCGGAAGCGGGACGAGGCGATTCGCTCATCGACAGCGCGGCGGCAGAGCGATTTACCCTCCGGCTCGACGAAGGCACAGGGGCGCTGCCTGGAGTGCTCGGCGACCGGTTCGATGTAGAGCGGGAGATTGGGCGCGGCGGAATGGCAACGGTATTTCTCGCACGGGACCGGAAGCATGATCGTCCGGTCGCGGTGAAAGTCCTGCGGCCCGACATTGCGGCAGGCATCGGAGTGGATCGGTTTCTTCGCGAGATAAGAACCGCGGCCAGTCTGCAGCACCCTCACATCGTTCCGTTGCACGACTCCGGTGAAGCCGAAGGATTCCTCTACTATGTAATGCCGTATCTCCGCGGCGATTCACTGCGAGAGCGGCTGGAGCGGGAGCCGCAGCTGCCGCTGGAGGACGCGCTGCGCATCACGCGCGACGTCGCTGGCGCGCTGGATCACGCGCACGCCAACGGTATCGTTCACCGGGACATCAAGCCGGAAAATATCTTCCTCTCGGGCGGTCACGCCCTGGTGATGGATTTCGGAATCGCGCGGGCCGTGTCTGCATCAGTGGGAGGGGATACGATCACTCACGCCGGAATTGCTGTCGGCACTCCGGCCTACATGTCACCAGAGCAGGGCGCGGCCGAGCCGAAGATCGACGCTCGTGCGGATGTGTACGCGCTCGGCTGCGTCGTGTACGAAATGCTCGGCGGCCATCCGCCTTTCCTCGGGCGGTCCGCCCAGGAGATTCTCGCCCGGCACTCGAGGGACCCAGTACCCCCGCTTCGGAGCAGCCGGCCGGAGGTTCCCGAGTTCGTCGAGTCCGCGATTCGCAAGGCGCTGGCAAAGTCGCCTGCGGATCGCTATCCCTCGGCCGGCGCGTTCAGTGAGGCCTGCACACGCGCAGCGCCGCAGCCCGAATCGTCGGGACTGAGTCGCCGCGTGGCCATTGCGACAGCGGCTCTTGCCATCGCTGCAGGCGTATTTGCGTCCGCCTGGCTTTTTCGATCCCGGACCGATCGCGCGACTGCAGCAACAGAAACAACACCATCGATCGCGGTGCTGGCGTTCAAGAACATCGGAGGCGACTCGAGCAATGCGGCGCTCAGCGACGGGATTGCCGAAGAGATCGCCACAACGATCGGGAGAATACCTGGACTCAGCGTAAAGGCGCCACGATCGTCGTTCAGCCTGAGGGGAAAAAACCTCACGATCGCGGAGATCGGCCGCGCCCTCGATGTAGGATACCTTCTCGATGGCAGTCTTCAAAAAAACGCAAACCGATTGCGGGTTCGCGTCGCACTCCTTGCCGCCGCAAATGACTCGATTGTGTGGACCAGCGAGTACGATCGGCCGGCCGGTGACGTATTCGCCATTCAGGACGAGATTGCGCGTGAAGTAGCCGGGGAGCTGAGTGTTCAGCTCGCGCCGGCGAATTTCGCGGCGCTATCGAGGCGATCCACGGAGAGTCCCGAGGCGCACGAGCTGTACCTTCGAGGACGTTTCTTCTTTCAGCGACGCGACCTCGTCAGTCTCGGAAAGGCGAGGGAATATTTCGAGCGCGCGATCGCGAAGGATCCCCGCTTCGCTCTTGCCCTGGCCGGACTAGGGGACACTTACAGCCACAGCTCGGCCTTTGGGTACGTGGCGCCGCGAACGAGCATGCCGAAGGCGACGGAATTCGTGGACCGTGCGCTCGCACTCGACAGCACGCTGGTCGAGGCTCACGCCGCGCGCGCCTTTATCGCGACGTTCTATGACTGGGACTGGCCGCTCGCCGGCCGGGAGTTTCGGAAGGCGATCGCGCTCGATCCGCGCTACCCATCCGCGCATCTGTGGAGAGTCTGGTATCTGCTGGCGACGGACAGCATCGATGAAGGAATGCGCGAGGCAAGGCAGGCGTTGGCACTCGAGCCGTTCTCGGTGCTCATCAATACGAGGATGGTCTCGTTCCTCTACTACGCACGAAAGTACGACGAAGCCGTGAAGCAGGCGCAGACGACCATTGAGCTGGATTCCACGTTCTTCCATCTCGAGGTCGAGCGCGCGCGGGTCCTCGTGCACCTCGGGCGTTGTGACGACGCGCTGAGGGCGATCAGTCGAGCACCCGAGCAGACAGGTGCGATGACGCAAGGCATCAAGGGGTGGACGTTAGCCAGGTGCGGACGGCATGCCGATGCGGTGGCGGAGCTGAATCACCTTCTCGCGCAGGTCAGAGCGGGGAAGTACGTCCCGCGTTATGCCCTCGCCTTGATTCAAGCGGGGCTCGGGAACCGGGAGGCAGCGCTCGCCGAGCTGGAAGCCGGATACACTGAACGCTCGTGGAGCATGTTCCTGATGAATGTGGAGCCCGCATTCGATGGCCTGCGCGACGATCCGCGCTTCGTGCGGCTCGTCGCGAGAATGCGGCTGAGATCCTAGCAGCTGAGCGAAGTTGAACCTCGACTTCAGCGCTGCGAGTTGTTGCTCGGTACCGCGCCGACGTCTGCCTCTGGTCGTTTGGTGCCGGCAGCTGCGGCGTCCTCCGCGCGCCGTGATGGGAACGCAAACGCAAAGATCGTCCCGCCATCCGTGGGAAATTCGGCCCACGCTCTTCCGCCAAGAGACTCCGCTGTCTGGCGCACGATGCTGAGGCCCAAGCCGGTTCCTTCCTGCGTCACTGTGCCTTCGTGCACGCGATAGAACTGATTGAACAGCTTGGGGCGCGCATTTTCGGGAACGCCTAGCCCATTGTCGCGGACTCTTACGATGAGCTCGCCATAATCGCTGCTTGGGTACGTCAACTCGCCGGAAATCTCCACAAAGCTGTCCTTCCTTTCCGGGTCAGAGTATTTGATCGCATTCGACAGGAGGTTTGCGAGACACAGCTCGGCCGCCGCAGCGTCGACCTCCACGGGGGGGAGATCTTCGGCAATGCGCACCTCGACGTTTCTCTTCTGCGCAACCTCGCGCAATTGCCTGACAGCTTCACCGGCTGCCTGAGGAAGAAGGACGTTCCGTCTCTGCCTTGCGTCAGAATCGAGCCTGGAAAGTGATTCGAGATCAGCCAGAAGTTTCTGGAGACCATCTGCATTTTCGAGGATCATGAGCTGAAATCGCGTGCGCTCGTTTTCGCCGAGCCAGTCTTCCTCCAACAGTCGCGCACCTCCGCGAATTGCTCCGATGCGGTTCTTCAGCTCATGCGCAACCATCCGGTTGAACAGCCGCAGTCGGTTCTCTCTGTCGGATACCCGTTCCGCTGCGAGTCGAAGAAAGTGTGTCACCGTTGCCTGTCGAATAAGCTCCACCGCCTGGCCGATGCGCTCCCAGCAGATGAGCACTGCTTCATTGCTTGCGTCGACTGATTGCGCGGCGGGACGCAGAACCGAGAAGATGATGTTGGACAGGATTTCGTCTTCTTTGAGAATCTGATAAACGTCGAAGCCCTGGGCATGCCGCAGCGCTCCGAGCTCCATCGCCTTCGCTGTCACAGGCGCGCTGTCGTCGAGCTCCACATCCGAGTGCTCGAGGAAATCAGCAATTCCGTCGATGAGGAGCGGAACATGGTTCAACAGTTGTTGCGTGGGGAAAACTTCGCCAGGCGCGATCGTCACGCGTGCCGAGATGCGCTCGAGCCACCGACTGACAATTTCCTCCCGTCTGCGGCGCAGCTCCCCGGCCAGAAATTCCCGGGCGAACCGTTCTGGGTCGGGGTGGGCGTTCATTGGGCGAAAATATAGGCAATAGACCGATGATCCGTTCCAGCAGTCCGACTCCCATTTCCGAAGTGCCGACGTTTAAAACTCGACCCAGACCCCTGCTAAATCCGGGCGCGCTTCAGCGCGACAGCATTCAGAGCGACGATGATCGACGACACTGACATCAAGAGGGCGGAAACTTCGGGGCGCAGCGACCACCCAAGTGATGTATATAACGCTCCGGCAGCGACCGGAATAGCGAGCAGATTGTAAACGCTCGCCCACGCGAGGTTCTGTTTCATTTTCCTGACGGTGGCCTTGCTCAACCGTATCGCGCGCACGATGTCGACCGGATCCGATTTCATGAGGATGACCTGAGCGGCCTGCGCAGCGACATCAGTCCCTGCGCCGATTGCTATTCCGACGTCTGCCTGGGCGAGAGCGGGAGCGTCGTTGATCCCGTCCCCAACCATCGCCACGAACAACCCCTTGTCCTGCAGCGACTTGATGTGCGCGGCCTTCTCCTCGGGTCTCACCTCTGCAAACACCCGGTCGATACCGACCTCGCGGGCGACACGCTCGGCGGTCGGTTTGAGGTCACCGCTCATCAGCACAGGCTCGATTCCCGCGTCCTTCAGCCGGGCAATTGCTTCAGCGCTGGAAGCCCGGACAGCGTCGGTGATTCCAATGACTCCAAGCGTGCGACCCTCGCGCGCTACGAAACTGATCGACCTCCCGTTCTGGGCAAGGCGATCCGCCGAGGCCTGGGCCTCGCCTGGCGATGCGCCGGAAACCGACAGGAGTTTTGCGTTTCCAACGAGTACCATGCCGCCATCGACGGATCCTCTCATCCCCTGACCGGGGACGTTCGTTGCATTCTCTGCGCGTTCGACGGTGAACCCGCGTTCTGCGGCGGCTCGCGTGATCGCCAGCGACAACGGATGGGTTGAAGCTGCCGAGACCGCTGCCGCCGTTCTCAGAATTTCATCCTCGCTCACGCCCTCAACTGGCGCCACGTCGGTAACGACCGGCTTTCCGATTGTGAGCGTCCCCGTCTTGTCGAGGACCACCACCTGAGTGCGACTGACACTCTCGAGTGTTGCTGCGTCCTTGATGAGAATGTTTCGTCGGGCTCCGAGGCCTGTTCCGACCGCAACCGCGGTCGGAGTCGCAAGGCCGAGTGCATCGGGGCAGGCGATCACGACCGCTGAGATCGCAAAGGTCAGCGCAGTCAGAAACGGAACGTCCGCAAGAAAAGTCCACGCGAGAAAAGTCAGCACTCCCGCGCCCACTGCCACTATCACGAGAATCGCCGCGGCCTTGTCGGCAATGCGCTGTCCCGGCGCCTTCGAGTTTTGTGCCCGCTCGACGAGCGCGGTTATCTGAGCGAGAACTGTTTCGCCTCCCACTCGCTCGGCTTTCATCGTCACCGCGCCGCTCGTGTTGATGCTGCCCCCGACGAGTGAGTCGCCGGCCCCTTTGTGGACAGGTTGGCTCTCTCCCGTGATGAGCGCTTCATCGGCGTCGGTTTCTCCGGCAACGATCTTCCCGTCGACCGGAACCTTGTCACCCGGGAGCAGACGGATTGTATCTCCGGCAACGACCTGCGCTGTGGGAATCATCACCTCTCTATCTCCGCGAATCACTCTCGCCTGCGGCGGAACCAGGTCAAACAGCGCCCTGAGGGCATCCGAAGTACCCCTTCGCGATTTCATCTCCATCCAGTGACCGAACAGCACGAAGGTCACGAGCATTGCTGCTGCGTCGAAGTAAGCCGCCGGATATCTGATGATCGTCAGGTAAATGCTGCTCGAGTAGGCGGCGAGTACGCCTGTGGCGATGAGCACCGACATGTCGAGCTTGCGGCTTCTCAGCGCACGGATGGAGCCGGTGAGAAAGATGGAGCCGCACCACAGCACGACCGGAGTGCTGAGCGCAAGCGCGATCCAGTTGGACAGCGGTGGATGCGCAAGCATCGGAATGCCCGGTATGTGTCCCGTCAGCACCACGATCGGAATCGTAAGAGCGAGCGCGATCCAGAAACGCCGGGCCATGTCGTGCTCCATCTGCTTCGCCATCGACGGTTCCGACATCATCGCAGCATGATCGTGCGCGTCGCGAGCGGGTGCAGCGTGCGCAGGCGCGCGCGGTTCCGTATGCGGGTGCGTGTGCGAGTGCGAATGCGAATGCGAATGCGAATGGTCAGGAGTCATTCGGGTCTATTTCTTGTGCTTGCTGTGATCCATCCCCTCCATGGGATCGGCTTTGGGTTTCGGCTTGGGTTTCGCCCTGGCTTTTGGGCTCGGTTTCGCAGGCGGTGCAACCTCTTTTTTCGCTCGCGCTGTCGATCGCTTCGCGGCCGGAACCGGTTTTTTCGGGGCGCTCGCCGCCAGAGCCTTGTGCAGGAGATCGCGCAGCACGGTGTCGGCATGCACGCGCGTCCGAATCACCGAGTCCGCCATCAGCCTCGCGTGAAGCGCTTTCATCTCCGGGCTGGCGCGCATCGACGAGTGATCCATTGCGGGAGCCCGTGCGCTTTGGGATGGACCATGTCCCGCGTGCTCGCCCGACGACGTTTCGGGCTTCTTCACAGCAACGCCGGGCGCATGCGCGCTGTGATCGGGTGCCGCCGAAGCAGCAGCTGCTGCGGCTGCCAGGGGACTGGCGCCTGCAACACCACCCATTTTCTCCACTCCCATCATTGCGGCCATCTCACGCCATTCATCGACCGTCGTGACGAACGAGGAGTTGTCGCGATAGCGGCGCCCCGCTCTCAATATCTCTTCCCGCTTCCGGTCCCGCGGAACCGAAGGATTTGCGAGAATGTCCGAGATCACGTCGTGCATCGAGTGCAGGTTGTCGAAGATTATCGCCGCCTCCGGATACCGTGCGGTAAACAGCGGCGCGACAGCAGGAGTCATTGGCATCACACCCGGCATGCGTGTCGGCGGCTGTTCGATCATCTGCCGGAAGCGCGTCACGGTTGCAGCCACGCCCGTCTGACGCTCCTCCCTCGATTTGCCGGCCAGCAGCGGCTCGTAGAGACCGATCTGGAGCCAGTGATACGCCCATATCAGTCCGTTGAACTTCGGGTAGCGCTTTCGAAACGCGAGTGAGTACGACTGTCCCTCCATCAGCTCCATGCTCTTTGGCGTCGAGCTGAACGCAAGGTCCCGGCGGCTCTTATAGTAGCGGAGAAGCTCCTGCACCTTCGCGTCCTTATCTGCCCGATTCATTCCTTCATCGGCGAGCACGTCGTAGATCTGCCGATGAAGAAGATGCGCCCACTCGAACATCATCTTTGCCTCGGGCGCGATCTTCACGTAGCCGATCTCGATCGCCGCTTCCTCGAGCGGAAGATCAGGCGGATTCACGAGCAGACGCCGGGTGATGAAGTCGAACTCCCTCGTTTCCAGATCACTCACCGGTGCCTTCGGGCGGTTCCAGAGCCGCTCGTAAAGAATCGCATGACCGTAGTCGAAAGCGTTGAACAGGCGGTCGGCACCCGGATAGTTCCTGCGAAATTCCCAGTTGAAGGAGCCTGGCAGATAGAACTGTTCGTGAGTGGTGGACCATTGTGCTAGGGACGGCGTTGGCATCAGCGCCCCGATGACGAAGACGTACAGAAGAAAGCGTTTCATGGCAGGATTCATCGTGCGGGCATGAGTGATCGGATTGCGAACGAATGCGCGAAACCAAAGGTTGCGAACCATGTGCGGTCGGGGCCGTTCAGCTCTCGACCGATGCCCGCGTCGACGTTGAACGCCGGGGAAAGCTGTTTGCGAAGGCCAATCGCCGCGCTCCACTCGGTCGCTTCGCTGCTCTGGAGAGATTCACTCGCAAACAGCTCTGCACCGACGAGGATCGATCTGAGGGGGAATGTCCTGTCGACGGCGACGCCGGCAAGCCATCGTGACAGCTCCGCTCGAGGGCCGTCCGGCTCCCCGGTGCTTTCATCGCCGAACGAATACTGCGCGTTCACATGAAATCTCGCCCAGGGAAACGTTCGCGTTGCAAGCATCCTGGTTGTGAATACCGGCTCATCTGGCGAGAAAGGGCCAACCGGAAGCAGCGCGTCACCGGAGACGGCTAACGCTGGAAGCGCGGTTTCGACATTGAGATTGTGCAGCAGCGACAGCGAGATCCCGGCGAGCCCGAACTTGTTCGAGCCACCTTCGCTCTCCGCGTACTGAAATGGAAGCCCGAGCTCGAGCTGCGTTCTCGGCAGGATTCCGTAAGCGATCTCGGGCTCGGCTTCCCAGCGGTACCGCCCGCCCGCACTTCGCTCCAGCCTGATCGGCGCAAGCTGAAGCTCGAATGCGTATCGCTCCGTTGCGGAAGCGTCCTCGATTGTCAGCGGCCGGCCGGCGTCGGTGTTGTAGTAGTCGGTTTGCGCCGAGGCCGTCGACGCAGTGGTGAATGCCGCAACTGCGACCACCGTCATGGTGCGGATGATCCCCGATCTCGCATTGGATCGGAGAGTTGAGTTTGTCATGAACTGAATCCAGTAGGTGAGCGCGCGATTTGCGCGGATGTTCTGCGAAGCCCGATAAGCCGGGATCGCAGAGCGAAGCCACGTTACGGATTCAGCTCTTTGGAGGGGGCGGTTCGGGGCGGGACTGGTGCGAAGTCA
>DASWQD010000173.1:0-3554 GCA_036398255.1 Gemmatimonadaceae bacterium
GCTTCCGCTGTGACGCAGAGATCTTCGTCGAGGCCGGGAGACGTCTTGCAAATCTCCGTGTCTCCCAGTTCGATGAGTAGCCAATAGCGCTCACGCCTCGCGCGACCGGTGAATTCAAAGCGGATGACAACGCGCCGGTCCGGGAGGCGGTCACGACGGAGCGCGTGGCACATCGACCACAAGGCCACAAAGGGATCGAGGTTCTCGGGTGCGATCTCGAGCCAGCGCGCACCCCACTCACCGAGCGACTGGCAGACCGCGAACAAGTCATTGCCTGCGGATGTAAGCTTGTAGTGGTTTCCGCGCCCGTCGGACTTGCGTTCGGACTCGACGACACCGAGTCGCTCGAGCTGCTTGAGCCGCTGCGATAGCATGGTTCGGGAGAGTCGAGGCGCGCCCTCCAGGATATCGCTGAAGCTCGCGCAGCCAAGATGCAGGTTGCGGATGATCAGCGGTGTCCAGCGCTCGGCGAAGATCTCGGCGCCGCGGGCAATGGGGCAGTACTGGCCGTACGTCCTCACGACGCCAGTGTCGCGCACGTGCCTCCCAGTGTCAAGTCCAGATTCTTTACTTTACGGCCGCTTTCCGCCGTCGCATCCATGCAGCGGTGAAGAGAGGAGCGTCCGATGACTATGACAACGACCGCGGAAAACGTCCGCAGGAGCAACGACTCAACGGTCCCGAAGATCGACGGGTTCCGTGGGCGGCTGATCAGTACCAGTGACTTCGACTACGACATCGCGCGTGCAGTGTGGAACGGCGCAATCGACCGGCGTCCACGCCTGATCGCCCGGTGTATCGGGACAGCTGACGTGGTCGCGGCCGTGCGTTTCGCCCGCGACCACGATCTGGAGATCGCCATACGCGGCGGCGGCCACAACGTTGCAGGCACCGCCGTTTGCGATGACGGGATCGTGATCGACCTGTCGGCAATGCGGGGCGTGCGGATAGATCCCGCCGCCCGCACGGCCTGGGTGCAGGGTGGTGCGCTGTGGGGCGACGTCGATCACGAAACGCAGGCGCACGGCCTGGCCACCACCGGCGGGATCGTGAGCCACACCGGCGTCGCCGGACTCACACTCGGCGGCGGGGTCGGCTGGCTGATGCGCAAGCACGGCCTCACTGTAGACAACCTTCTCGCAGTGGACCTTGTGGCGGCGAACGGAGAACGACTGCGTGCGTCAGAGGACGAGCACCCCGACCTGTTCTGGGCAGTGCGCGGCGGCGGTGGCAACTTCGGCGTGGTCACCGCGTTCGAGTTCCGGCTCCACTCCGTCGGGCCGACAGTGCTCGCCGGCCCCATCCTCTGGGACGCGAACGACGCGCGGGAAGTCCTCCGCTTCTATCGAGACTTCGTCCGCGACGCTCCTGACGAGCTCGGCACAGTAGTGAGGTTCGGCACGGCGCCACCGCTGGCGGTCATCCCCGAGCACCTGCACTGGCGTCCAGTGGTGATGGTGGGTACCTGCTACGCCGGGCCGATCGCGGACGGTGAGCAGCAGCTCCGCCCGCTCCGTTCATTCCGGACTCCGGTCCTCGACCTGGTTGGGCCGAAACCCTACGTCGGGTTCCAGAGCGCGCTCGACTCCACCGTCGTCCACGGCTGGAATTACTACTGGAAGTCCACGCACCTCCCTGAACTCCGCGACGACCTGATCGACGTGATCACCGAGCATGCATTTTCATGCTCGTCGCCCCGGTCGTACGTCGCGATGTTCCATCTGAAGGGGGCGGTGAGCCGCGTCGCCGAGGAGGGGACGGCGTTCGGCAACCGGCAAGCATCGCACTCTATGACTATCGACGGGGTGTGGCGCCCCGGTGAGGATTTTGCCGCCCGGGACATCGCCTGGACGAGGGAGCTCTTCGCCGCACTCGGCCGCTTCCGCGAGGGTGTCTACGTCAATTTCCTTGGTGGCGACGAAGACCCGGACCGCGTCCGCGAGGCGTATGGCGACTCCGTCTACTCGCGGCTGGTGGACGTGAAGACCGCTTACGACCCGGACAACGTGTTCCGTTACAACCAGAACATACGCCCGAAGCTCAGAGGAAAGGAGGAATTTTCGGTGAGATAGTCCCGCAGGCCAACACCTTGAATCATTCGCTTGCGATCGCGCCAGCGATCAACATTATCGCTGGCAGCTAGATTTTCTCCGTTGCGAACCGCGCTGTCGCTATCAATTCACTCTCGCACGGGGGTCGTTGTGCCTGCTCGCTCCATCCTGCTCATCAGTGTTATCGTCTCTCTCCTGGGGTGCACGACCAGAGACCAGGCGGCTCAGACCGAGGCGAAGCCCGCCGCGCCAAACGTGGTCTCCCTCAGCGCGAGCGAGTACTCGTTCGAGGCCCCCGATACGATACCTGCCGGATGGACAACTCTTCGCCTGACAAACAAAGGCGAGGAAATCCACTATGGTCACATCGTACGACTGGATTCGGGAAAAACGGTCGGAGATCTGGTGCACGCATACGCAGAAGCGATTCGCACATCCGGCCCACGGCCCAAGTGGGTAAAACGATTCGGCGGGCCAGGCGGCACATATCCGGGTGATTCGTCGAGCGTTACGCAGTACCTCGAGCCGGGGAGCTACGTGTGGATCTGCCCTGTCGAGGACGCGAGCGGGAACCCGCACTTCGGGAAGGGAGAGGTCAAGCCCTTCGTTGTCGGTGCCGCGGACCCGGTGGTGGCTGATCGAGGAGCCGCTCCCAAGTCGGACATGGCGATCCGTCTCATGGATTTTTCGTTTGCAGTCGACACCCCGCTCACATCCGGCCGGCACACGATTCGTGTCGAGAACGCAGGAGTGGAGCCGCACGATCTGGTCTTATTGAAACTCGCGCCGGGTAAGTCGATCGACGACGTCCGGAGCGTGTTGAACCCCGAGCGCGCGCGGCGAGCCGATCAGGCGAAGAATCCGCCTCCCCCTTTTGAGAGTCTGGGAACGGGAGCAGGCGGCATCGCTGTGATTGCGCCGGGGATGCAGTCTTTCTTCGACGCCGACCTCACCGCGGGTGAGTATGCGATGGTATGCATGACGACAGCTCCGGATGGACGGTCGCACATCGAGCACGGGATGATACGGCAGCTGAGCGTCCGCTGACTGTGGGAGTCCTTTCCTCCTGCGAGATATCCGACAGGCCTGTTTCATCGGATCACGAGGTCGGGTTCATCGTGATCAACACTGCTCTCGTCGGATTTGCACTCTGGTGTCTGCTCTTTCCAGTCCGCAGGGAATGGTCGATGCGTAGCGTCCCTTAAGCGCCTCGACCAGCCGTTGGGCCACGCGTTCCCGGAGAGGTGATGCGTGGCCCATACTATATGAATCGCTGGTGTCGTCAGCCATTTCGTGCCCTGACTGTTTCCGGGCGGTCAAGCCATCGAAAGTAAATCTCCGTTTGCGCTGCCGTCCGACGGTCCGCACCTTGTACGCTCAATGGATCGCACAGCGACGACCAGGCGGGGGACAGCGGGGTGAGCGGGACGCCTGTGGACACTGTTCAAGCGCGCCTCGCCTCCGCTCTCGTGGATCGATATCGCATCGAGCGCGAGCTTGGCT